>JACIWG010000004.1 GCA_014361085.1 Nitrososphaeria archaeon | reverse complement strand
GGTAATGCTCTGAAAATAAATAGTCTATTATACATTAAAAAATCTTTTTCTTCAATCCTTTTCCAGCTACCGTCTAATGCAACAATTCCCCTATTTTCTATTATTTCCCTATCCTCCTTGGATAGCACTCTATCAGAAAAGGGATTTAATAGAATTGCTCCCTTTGCAATCCCTTTTCTTCTTCCAATAAATTTGGCTAAACCAAATTTCTTTAACTTCCTTGCTGTACACCTCCTTGGATCACAATCATTAAGATTAACTATGTAAAGTTTCATTTTCCTTTATCTACGATCTCTGTTCCTCTCAATATTTATAAGAATTTTTTTTCCTTTACACATAAGATTAAAGAGAAAAGTTTAATATCGTCTTCTTTTTTCTTATTAAGATGGATAAAATATGCCATTAGCATTTGTTCTAATAAATGCAGATTTAGGAACAGAAGAAGAATTAGTTAAAGAACTGAAGAAGATCGAAGAAGTTAAAGAAGTATATGTTGTATACGGCGTATACGACATAATTGCTAAAATACAAGCCGATAGCATGGATAAAGTAAAGGATACAATAACATGGAAAATAAGAAGACTAGACAAAGTTCGTTCCACGCTAACAATGATAGTCGTTGAAGAATAGTGTCGACTAAATTAGTCCTTTAATACAAATGAGCTACTTAACAGTATAAATTCCAATTTTTTAATATAATTTAATTTTCCACTATTGCGCTAATGTACAAGAAAAAAATCCTACGTCTAAGTTTAGATGACATAGATACTCAATATTATGGTTGTACAACTTATGCTCTGTCGCAGATAATAAAAGAATTAATTCCAATTGGTGTCTCATTCATTGACTATCCTCATCTGGTTCGTTTAAATCCGAACATACCTTGGAAAACAAGAGGTAACGGTGCTGTTTCAATAATTTTCATATATGATAACAAAGATAAAGTATTTGAGATTGCTAATCAAATAGTTTACGAAAATTACACCAAAGCAGCTAAAAAATCAACACCAGCTATAATTTTATGTGAAGAAGAATCTATTACAAAAGAACTTATAAATTTTTCAGAAGAGGCCTTATACAAGGTTTTAAGCGTAAAAAAGGCTAAATCAATTATACAAAAGCATAATATTCTCTATAAAACTTATGGCGGTGACCTTGGCCTTATTGGTGCGTTAGCTGCATTAGCTAATCCTTTAACAGAACACACTTATGAATTAATATGTTACCGTCTTCCAAAAAATTTTGGTCTTCCAAGGAAAGTTGACAAGGAATCTATAATAAAAATGTCAGAACAGACTTTTCCATACACGTATAATAATTATGATCCAATTAGTAAAAGAATTTTAGTTACTCCACATGGTAATGATCCCATTCTATTTGGGATCAGAGGTATTTCTCCAAATAAATTAGTTGAAGCTTTTAATATGATAAAAGTGGATGAGGAAATCTCACATTTTCTTATTTTTAAAACTAATCAAGGAACTAATGCGCATTTAAATTTTCCATTTAAAATATGTGATGTAAAGCCATATTATTCAGTAAAAGTTAAAGGTCATGTGAGAACCAATCCTATAATATCAAATGGAGGCCACGTATTTTTCTTATTAAGTGATGGCACATCTGAAATAAATTGTGCAGCCTATGAACCAACAAAAGCATTTAGAAATATTATCCTCCAGTTAAGGGTTGGTGATTACATAGAAGTTGGTGGTGGTGTGAGACCTCCCAACAGAAGATATCCCTTGAAATTACTCAACATCGAATATATAAATATCCTAGAATTAGCAGAAGATTACATATATGGAAATCCACTTTGTCCTAAATGCGGCCATCGGACAAAATCTTTAGGAAAAAATAAGGGATTTAAATGTAAAAAATGTAAATCAAGTTTCCCAAATCTTATAAAGGAGAAGAAAATTATACCAAGAAATATTACTCCAGGAATTTATATTCCTCCCCCCTCCGCTCATCGCCATTTAACCAAACCTATACAATATTATACTATAGATCTCAGGATAAACGCGCCATTTGATGAATCTTTATTTTATAGGCAATTTAATTGAGAATAAAACAAAAAATTTAAATTCTCCAGTTTCTGCCAAAACTATAGCGAGGTGGGGAAGCTAGGTTATCCCGGCGGGCTCATAACCCGCAGACCGGTGGTTCAAATCCACCCCTCGCTATAAAATTTATCTAGTCTAATGTAATAATAAAAGGGTGACAGAAATGGAAATAGAGCGCGTCTTTACCGGTATTCCAGGTTTTGATGAACTAGTGAATGGTGGAATACCTAAAAGAAATATTGTATTGATTGCAGGAGGTCCTGGAACCGGAAAAACAATTTTTGCTATGCAATATATTTATAATGGGCTCGTTAGAGGTGAACCAGGCATTTATGTAGCGTTAGAAGAGCATCCGGTTCAAGTAAGAATAAATATGGCTCAACTGGGATGGGATCCTAAAAGGTTTGAGGAACAAGGAAAATTTGCAGTTATAGATGCATTTACAGGAGGATTTGGTGAAGCAGCCAAAAGGGAACGATATGTTGTTAAATCAGTTGATGACGTGCAAACTTTACTAGATGTGTTAAGAACTGCTATAAAAGACTTGAACGCCAGTAGAGTTGTTGTTGATTCTGTAACCACATTGTATATAACAAAGCCAGTCATAGCACGAAGTGTAGTTCTTCAGTTAAAGAAACTTTTATCAGGTATAGGTTGCACGTCACTTCTTGTATCACAAGTTAGTATTACAGAAAGAGGTTTTGGTGGTCCAGGGGTTGAACATGCAGTTGATGGAATAATCAGATTAGATTTAGATGAAATAGATGGTAGATTGTACAGAAGTATAATCATTTGGAAAATGAGAGGCACATCTCATTCAATGAGTCGTCATCCATTTGAAATAACTAACAAAGGTATTCAGATTTATCCTAAACAGACTCTAAAAGTTTATAGACAACAAGTCTCCCCATCAGAAATAGGAGGTGGTACCGATGAATGAAATTGAAGTGTCATTAAATCCTATAGGTAGGGATGAAATACATAAACTCGAGTACTGTTTACTGATAGGTACATTATCTAAACAGGAAATATTGGATGAAATTCTAAAGAATCCTGAAGAAAGGCTTACTTGGATCGACTCACTTGCTGTTGCCGCTGCCGCTTTTGCTAGGCAAAAGGCAAATATGACTATAAGTCAGATTGCTGAAGAACTTGGTCGAACAGAGGCAACTATACGTAATCATTTAACTGGAAAAACAAAAGCGGGGCAATTAGTTAGAGAAACGTACGAAAAGTTTGTTAAGGAAGGTGTAAAGTTAGAATTATTCACTGAGAGAAGATACGATGAAGAGAGAAAGAAGAGGGAAGAATTAGAAAAAGAATTTTCTCTTTTAAAAGAGAAATTAAGTGTCTTAAAAGGGAAACTGATTAAAATAAAAGACAATTTAGAAAGCTTATCAAAAGAAATACCTTAATAATTTTCCTCCTCACTTATTTCTTTTATTAATTCGTCCATTTTCTTTTGCATTAATCCTTCAATTTCTCTCTTTATTTCCAATATTCTTTTGTTTGCAATGTTCCCTTTTCCTAATTGTTGTTCAAGTTTACTAAGTGTTTTTTCAATTGAACTGATAATGTTATCTTCTACATATTTATCTGCTAAACATACTATTTTTTCTTCTAAAGATACTGGCAAATAATCTTTTGGTGGCATCCCTAAATTTACACTTTCCTCCTTACTTATTCCTCCACCCACATGCCTTTCTGCTATCAAACAGATTTTTTCTTCATAGCCTTTCTTACGTAATATTTCTCCGCCTAAATATCCATGCCTAACAGAATGTTCTATTGTCCTCCCTACATCATGCAATAATGCACCCTTTAGAACCGCTGTTTCATCAACTATGCAACCGTTTTTCTTTAAATATTGAACAATTTTGTTTGCAATTTTCGCAACTAAAATGCTATGTTTTATTAAATATTCATTGTATCCAAAATCTCTAAGTTCATTTATAATGTTATCATTGACTATTGTTTCTTCTCTAGTTCTTCTTCTATTTGTTGTATTTTCCATCTTAACGCCTCTTTAAATTCTTCGTCTTTAATAAGATTTAATGTTTTACCACAAACTGGGCACTTGAATAAATTTTCCATTGCCTCAATAAAGGTTAATTTTTGGCAGGTAGTTGTTCCACAATGGTAAAATTCGTTATTTTCTTCATACTCAAGCCTTTGTTTAAGTTTTTCTAGTATCTTTCTCTTTTGGCTTTCAATAAAACTTTCTGTCTGATCCCTACGTGCTTGCCATCTGTACACAAACCACCCTTTTTTAGGATCCCTTACTCTAACTCCGGAAATTAAGGAGTGGCCAAAAAGGTCATATAGTACACGTCTAACTATATTTATTTTCAGTCCAGTAGCACTAGCTATTTCCTCATCTGTCGCATTTTCATTATTTAGTAGAGCTCTAGCTACTCTAATATATTCTTCTCCACCAAGTAAGCTGGCTGCCTTTACAAACGAATCTTCATATTCTACTTTCAATTACCTTCTTTCCCCTTTCCATTGGCACTATTTTTAGTTTTGCATTACTAAATTTTAAACTTAACTCTTTTCCACTATAAAATCTATCCAAAAATAGTGCAAGTGCTGCAATTTCAGAATGTGGTTGATTGGTTATTGATATGTTGTAATCACTCAAATAATACAGTTCATTGGGAACCTTTTCAGCACCAACTACAACCAATTTTTTCTCTTTTCTTAACCTTATCTCATCTATCTTTTCTTCTACTGGTAAACCATACATTGTTAAATGTATTATTATGCCATTCTCATTTTTCCAATTTGAAATAAACTTCTTCCAATCAACATCAATTAGTTCACAAATGAATGGTCCTCCCCAAATCCTTGTTACTTGATCAATTTTAGATTTTATTTCATTTTCTGCATTTGTTATAAATATTCCCTTGGCACCAAAAGCTCTAGCAACCAACCCAACATGTGTAGTCACCCTTTTATCTCTCTCTATTCTATGTCCTATCCTTAATACATAGATTTCCTCTTGCATATTCAAGTTGGTTCTCAAAACGTCTTAAAATTGTTTTTCCCCCTCTAACTTTTAATCTTATCCCATTTTCCATTTTCTCTATTGTAACATTGCATGTACTTTTTAAAAAATCGATTGTATTTGAAATTAAGGGTAGAATCTGAAAATCTAGAAAATACACTTTCTCTTCTTCCATAAGCTTACTTCTTATTTTATCTAAGAGCATATTTATTCCTAATCCTGTCTTAGCGGAGCAAAAAACATATTCTAATCCTTTATTGTCAAAATTTCTTTCTATTTCTTTAATTTTTTCCTCAGATGTCAAATCTAACTTATTAAAAACAACTATTGTATTCGAAGGATTTATCTCAAGGTCTAACAATATATTAAATGATGTATTGAATTTTGTCTCTATTTCTTCAATAGACTCGCTTGCGTCAATTACCAACAATACTATATTTGCAAATCTTAATTCTTCAAGGGTTGATTTAAATGCCTCTATCATGTAAGGCGGTATTTTCCTAATGAATCCAACAGTATCAGAAATAAGAATATTTTTTTCATTCAAGATTTTTCTTGTTGTTGTTCTTAATGTAGAAAATACTTGATCTGATACATATAAGTATTCTCCTGTAAGATAATTAAATAATGATGTCTTTCCAGCACCAGTATAGCCTGCTAAAGAAATAAGGGGCAGTTCTTTTTCTTCCCTTCCTTTACGTTGAATTGCTCTCTGGCGTCTTATATCAGCCAATTTTTTTACTAAAAAATTTATTTCTCTTTTAATCTGATTGACATAAACGTCTACCTCATATTCTCCTAATCCGTAAAATCCGGGTTGTTCACCCATTTTCTCTAGTCTAACTTTTTCTTTTGCTCTCATTAGTTCATATTTAAGTTCCGCTAACCTTATCTGTAATTTTGCCTCTAATGTTGTTGCTCTTTTGTTAAATATTTGTAATATTAGCTTTTCCCTGTCTATAACCTCTTTTTTTAGCACTTTTGCAAGATTGTACGCTTGCGAAGTTTTTAATGATTCATCAAAGATAATTTTGTCAATTTTATCATTCTTAATAATGTTTACTAATTCGTTCAACTTACCTGCACCTAGTCCATACCTAGATCTTCGTAGATACTTTTGGGTAATAATTCTAACTACCTCATATCCTGCACTATTTGCTAAGGCAATAGCCTCTTTGATGCAATACGGTTCAGGATATGTTACCAATACTACCTTTTCCATATAAAATTATACCCTTAATATTCTTCTATCCTTGTAAATAAGTTTATCTTTAAAGCCCGTTCTATTTTCTTTGCAAGCAGAATATTAGGTTTTAATCTTCCCGTCTCAATCAATTTTATAACCGAAACTTTTTCATTTATTTTACGTGCTAATGCATCTTGTGAGAGACCCATCTTTTCTCTTGCTTGTCTTATTAATGTTGCGAAATCTTGAACAATATCCATCTCATCTTCATTCTTTTCAAATGTTTTTCTTGTAGGAACAAACTTTAGTCCCCTATTCTCGTATTTTACTACACTATTTCTAACTTCTTTATCTCCCAATGCTGCACAATATGTGCATACATGTAGAATGGATCCATCAATTAATATTTTCTTTCCTTGTCCTTCTATCTTTTTGCCACAAATTTCGCAGTTCATTAGTTATGCCTTATATTTTCAATTACTTATATTTTTATTATCCTATGTCCCCTATGTCTCCTTCCAAGTTGTAAGTGTGACTTAAAAATTTGTTTAACTTAAATAAAAATCATTTTATATTAATCTTGTCCCCCATTAAGTATGCGTGAAACTAAAGATATTATGTTCGTAATTGATTATATATTTGGTAAAGGATTACATCGTCTCTTATCCATTGATAAATTTAGACCAATTTTTTCAAAAAGAACAGGAAAAATTAAACAATTATTCTATAATAACACATTATTTGGAACTTTTAGACCTAATGGTACCATTGCCCTAACTTCTGATGCTTACAAAATTCTTTCAAAATCTAGAGTATTTAAAAAAAATACCGCTGTTATTAAGGCTGATCAAGTTAATTTTGTAAAAAACAGTTCTTCTGTTTTTGTTAGTAATATAAAGGAATTAGGAAAAAATGTTTTTGTCGGTTCAGACGTTTTTATTGTAACTCCAGAGAACTATTTAATAGGAATTGGTAAAGCTACAATTTCATATTTGCAAATTAAACGTTTTAAATCAGGTTTATGTATTAAGAATAGGGGGTAAAGTTGGGCTTTCGAATAAATCAGAGAGAAGCAAAGAAGTTAATGGATCGTCTGGGGTTAAATATGAAAGAAATTCCTGGTGTAGAAGAGGTTATAATACATACTGTAGAAAAAGAAATTGTAATAAAAAATCCTACAGTTTCACAAGTAGTTGCACAGGGTTTGCAAATATATCAAATAATGGGTGGTATAGTTGAAGAAAGACAAATTTCAAAAAGTTATAGTGAAGAAGATGTCCTTTTAGTTGCTCAACAAGCAGGCGTATCAAAAGAAGTTGCCAGAGCTGCATTAGAGGAAACCAACGGTGATCTTGCGATGGCAATTCTAAAATTAACTACAAAATGATAAATTATCTTTTCACAAAAAGAAAGATTCTAGTATTTCCTTGAAGCTCTTCAATTATTCTTTTAGTTAATAGCTTAGCGACATCTTTTATGCCAACCCGCTTATTTATATCCTCAAAAGATGTAAACGGCTTTCTTTCCCTTTCATCTAATATTATTTTCATATAAGTTTTTCCAATTCCTGGAATAAGTTCCAAGCTGTGTAATCTTGGAGTGACCGGCATTGCCTCATTAAAATACTTTACAAATTTTTGTTCATTTGCTAAAATTATTTTTTCACAAACGTAAGGCAACTCATTTTTAGCGTTAGGTGTTAAATCGGCATAATTTATTCGACCTAATACACTTACAATCTTTTTTCTTCCCTCCCTACCTATGTAAATACGTTCTCCAACTTCAAATGATACATTATTCATTGCTAAAATTTCTAAAAGTATTAAGTTTTCCTCGCCTATGGCTTGAACTAAAGGCCCCTCTTTACCCTTTATGACCACTGATCTACCATTAGGTATAAAATCTAGCAAATAAGCATATTCTTCAAATTTTCTTTCTTTAAAGGAGATATTTACTCACCTTTACTCTTTTCTTCTTTTAAAATATTTAAAATTAATTTTTTCTTTTCAGTAGAAAATATTTTTTTCCAACCTGCAATAATAGTGTTTAGCTCCATTATTGATGCAGGAAATATATTAATAACTTCTATAGCTTCCTCCTCTGTTAACTCTGCCTCTTTTATAAGTCTCTCCTTGATCTTTTGTGCTTTCTTCGAATCTATTTTAGTAAACTTTATCAAATAATCAATCGTCCTTTTTTGAATTTGATCCGCTTCCTCAAAATTTATACGTTCTAAAATCTCTTTTGCTTCTGCCATTGTTATAGGTCTTTTTATAATTTTTTTCTCCATAATTTTCTATCTCCTCCTAATACATAAATATTTATAACTTAAAGGGTTTTACATGTTCTAGTCTAGCTATTACCTTTTTTGTTTTTCCCCCTTCTCTAATATTTACTAAAAGTGCTCGTCTAAATACCTTTTCAACTACACCGAGCTTACCATGATATCTACGATGTGGCATTCCTTTAACAATTGAAGGATTAATTTTTATGACAACTTTATCGTTAACATTATATTCTCTTATAATTGAAGAAAGTCCACATTCTACCTTCCTATCTTTAGTAAGTAAACTTCTTGTTTTTCTTCTATATCCCTTCGATCTAGGCATTTCTGGTCTCTCTCGTTTTCATTAGATATATAATTTTGTTTTAAAAATCTTTCTCTTCTGCTCCTACAATTAAATAGTGCATTATAAATTGTTCTTTCATTTTTATCTAATCATCCCCCTAAGGAGTCTTCCTTTAGCTCTCCTCATTAATAATTT
Organism: Nitrososphaeria archaeon; assembly: GCA_014361085.1. Lineage (GTDB taxonomy): Archaea > Thermoproteota > Nitrososphaeria > JACIWG01 > JACIWG01 > JACIWG01. Next base: position 18,771 of record JACIWG010000004.1, on the reverse strand, counting down.
CATATCATTATATTGTTTAAGCATTTCCTTAACCTCTTTTTCATCAACTCCTGCTCCTCGTGCAATTCTTTTTATTCTAGATGAATTCATAATTTCAGGATTCTGTCTCTCTTCTTTTGTCATGGATTGTATAATAAATCTCCATTTTTCTAGCCTATCTTCTATATTGTCCAAATCAATTGTACTGATTTCAGGTGCCCCGGGAATGAGCTCTAAAATTTTCCTTATAGACCCAAACTTCTTCAATTTAAGTAATTGGTCATATAAGTCATCGATGGTCATTTTACCTGCCATAATCCGCCTTACTTTTGATTCATCCTCCTCGATTTCTGCTTGTTTAACTCTTTCTAGTATTGCTTTTATATCTCCGAGGCCTAGAAGTCTTCCAACAAAACGTTGTGGGCTAAATTTTTCAATGTCATCTAATCCTTCGCCAGTGCTTAGGAAAAGTATTTTTGCTTTAGTGGATGCCGCTGCTGCTATGGCGCCGCCTCCTTTTGCCGCTCCATCTAGTTTAGTGATAACAATACCCCCAACTGGTGTTGCCTCATTAAACGCCTTTGCTTGAATGTAGCTTTGTTGGCCAATAGTTCCATCAATAACTAAAAGAACTAGCTTTGGGTTTAAATTTTCACTAATTTTCTTCATTTCTTCTATAAGTTCCTTTTCCTCTTTATGTCTTCCAGCTGTGTCTATAATTATTAAATTCATACCCCTCTTTTGAAACAGTTCTTTACCTTCTAACGCAATTTTTATGGGGTCCTTTTCATTAACTTTGCCAAAAAATTCTAATTTTGCTCTTTCACATAACATCTTCAATTGTTCATATGCACCAGGACGGTATGTGTCTGCACAAATTACTCCGACCTTATACCCTTCTTTATAATAATATTTCCCTAATTTAGCTGCAAATGTTGTTTTTCCTGACCCTTGTATTCCCACTAAAAGTACTATATTGCATTCATTTCTTGGAAAATGAATTTCTTCCCCTTCGCCTAAAACCTTAACTAACTCGTTGTAAAGCAAATTAATTATATAATCCCTTTTTGATAGTCCAACTGGCATCTTATTTTTTAATACCTCATTTTCTATTCTTGAAGTAACCTCTAATACTATTTTAACATTAACATCTGCTTGAAGTAGAGTTCTTTGTATATCGCGTAAGAATTCTCTTATTGTTTGTTCGTCTACAACATCACTATATATTAATTTCTTTATAGCATTTTTTAATCCTTCTCTTAATTGGTCAAGCAAATTACAAGCACCTCTCTGTCCTTTTTACTATTTCTACATATACCCTCTTTACATGATACTTAATAAGCTGTATATTTTTATATCAAAATATTTCATTACACTACTTTTATATATCAATCTATTCCTTACCATATGATGGGTGATATAAACTTGAGTCGACCAACAGATCTAGGTAGCTTAAAAGAAGGATCCTATATAATTATAGATGGTGAACCTTGTCGTATTGTAGAGTATGATAAAAGTAAACCTGGCAAGCATGGTTCTGCAAAAGCACGGGTTGTTGCAATAGGTGTATTTGATAATGTCAAAAGAAGTATAGTTAGCCCTGTTGATGCCATGGTAGAGGTGCCAATTATTGATAAGAGAAACGGTCAGATTATAGCTATCACAGGAGATACGCTCCAAGTAATGGACTTAGAAACCTTTGAAACATTTGAACTGCCTTTTCCTAAAGAAGAGGAACTTAGTAAGCAGATTGCCCAAGGCGTAGAAGTAGAATATTGGCGTGTTTTAGGAAGGGTTAAAATAATGCGTGTTAAAGGAAGATCTTAAGGCCCTCATTTCTCATAATCATCTTCATTACAAACTAGTTCAGACGGCTCTTCCTTTATGTCATCGGGCATCCTTAGATTAGAAAAGCAAATAAATAATTTTTTTAAGTAGCATAAAAGAGTAGATGTCTATTGGATGTAAAAAATATTTCAATCACAGGGAATGTTAAGAAAATAAGAAAAAAGGTAATAGAAAATATAGTTAACACACTGTTATCCTATAATTTTAATCTAAATACTGTTTTCCCTCTTTCATATGATAACTTGCCATTATTAAAAATAGATGAAGTTTCCTATTCGAATACTGATATATTATTCGTTTTAGGTGGCGATGGAACAATTATTGGAATAGTTAGAAACTTAAAGCAACAGGTACCCATATTAGGAATAAATGTTGGATCTAAAGGTGTCTTAACAGAAATTTTCCCAGATGAAATAAATTTGGCTATTGATGCTATGAAAGAAAATAATTATTTGATTCAAGAACGCATGATGCTAAAATTGAAGGTTGATGAGAAATCGATTGAAACAAATGCATTAAATGAAATTTTTTTATATAGGCATTCTCTAACTCATCTTCCTACATTTTCAATTTTCCAAAATGATTTTTATATTCGAAAAAGGATGGACGGTTTAATTGTATCTACTCCAACAGGGTCAACCGGTCACTCATTTTCTTTAGGTGGTCCAATAATTGATGAGACTCTTGATGTGTTCCTACTATCTCCTATAGGGTCAATTCAACGATTACCACCTTTTGTTCTCCAACCATCGCCTATTATAGTAACGTGCTCGAATAAAGTCGATGTTGTTGTTGATGGCCAAGTTAGGTATCTTTTAAATAAAGAAGAGAAAATAAGAATTGAAAAAAGTGAGGAAAAGGCTAAAATTATAAGATTATTAGGTGGTCGACTCTCGCATATTGAAAAATTAGGTTTTGATAGGACAGGAGTTATATGATATACGTTTTAGATGCTACAGCTTTTATATTTGGTTTTCTTCCTGCTAAAAGTTTTCAATTGTATACAACTGATGATGTTGTTAAAGAAGCTGTCAAGAATAAGTTTTCTAAGCTAAAAATAGATACACTTATTTCCCAAGGTGTAATTAAGGTCATTTCTCCTCCAAAGCGCTATATTTTAGAAGTTGAAAAAAAGGCGTTCTCTCTTTCTGAATTGAAGTTATCGAAAGCGGATAAATCGATTATTGCCTTGTCACTCTACTTAAGAGATGAGGAAAGGGATCAAGTTGTGATAGTTACAGATGACTATTCACTACAGAATGTTGCGTCAACTTTAGGAATAAAATTTAAGTCGCTTACAGTAAAAGGTATAACTAAGAAAATTGAATGGATACTATATTGTCCCGCATGCGGTAAATCTGTGAAGGAAACTAAAGAGAGTTTTTGTCCAATATGTGGACACAAGATGAAAAGGAAGCCAAAAAGGTTTCTACAAAATGGTATTAATCAATAAAAATATTTAATTTGCAGTTAAAAAGTGTTAGAGTGATATGATCAAACCAGGTATATATCCAAAAAATTCGACAGACCTTTTCAAACTAACAAATGAAATACAGGAAAGTATAAAAGAAAAAGATGTTGGTGCAATGGTAACCTTTTTAGGAATTTCTAAAGAAAACAGTACTATATCGAATAAAAAGGTAAAAAGTGTAACAATTGAAGCATATAAAGATGAAGCTGATAAGATAATAGAAAAAATATGCTTAGAACTAAAATCCAAGTATTCCCTAAATTATATATCGATAATTCATTTAGAAGGTGAATTTCTGCCCACAGAACCTATTGTTGCCGTAATTGTCGCAGCGGGAACTCGCCAACAAGCTTTTAACGCACTTACAGAGGCAATAGAAAGATATAAAAAAGAACCTCCAATTTTCAAAAAAGAAAATTATACGGATGGTTCATCATATTGGATAAGTTAGGGGCCTCCGTCGGGATTTTCGAATCTTTAAAGATTTATCGAACCCGAGCCAACGGCTCCACAGGCCATTGTGACTACCACTACACCACGGAGGCCACACCTTAAAGGAAACCCACTCTCTATATTAAAATTTTAATTTATAAACTCCAGTTTCTTTATATAATAAAAAGGGGGTGTTATACACTATGCGAAAGGAAGTTAAATCTTCCTCCGTCAGCAACTATAACCTGTCCTGTCACAAAATTGGATTCGTCTGAAGCTAAAAACAATGCAACATTGGCTATATCTTGAGGTTCACCAATTCTACGTAATGCTGTCATGTTAGCAATGTTATTAAATAATTTTTGCAATTCTTCTTCACTTCTTCCAATAGATAAAATTTCTGTTCTAATTAGGCCAGGTGCTATAGCATTAACATATATATTATATTGCCCTAACTCATACGCTAACCTTTTCGTTAAAATGTTTATTGCCGCCTTAGAAGGGCCATAAGCAACTTGTTCTCCAAAAGTTGTTCCAATACTTGCTAATGAGGATATGTTTATTATCTTCCCATATTTTTGTTTAATCATGTAAGGTGCTACTGCTTGTATACAATAATATGTTCCAATTAAATTTACTCCAAGAACTCTCTCCCACTCTTCTTTAGTCCCCTCGAGAATATTTGTTGGCTTCCATGTTATCCCAGCATTATTCACTAGCACATCAATTTTACCGAACTCCTTGAGTACATTTTTTACCATCGCCTCCACTTCGTCTTTGTTTGAAACATCAGCCTTTATCGCAATCGCCCTTCTTCCAAATTTAACTATTCCGTTAACAACTTCCTCTGCTTTATCTTTACTTTTTGAATAATTTACTACAACATCCGCTCCCTCTCTTCCAAAAGTTACTGCAATCGCTCTTCCTATACCTCTGGACGCTCCAGTAACTAAACAAACCTTGTCCTTTAATCTCATGAAACACTGTATAGAATTTACCTAATATAAATATTTTTCTTAAAAAACATTGGGTATTGTAAATACTTGAAATGAAGTATGGTGGGCCGGCCAGGACTTGAACCTGGGACCTACGCCGTGTCAGAGCGTCGTCCTAACCAAACTAGACGACCGGCCCAACCGCACTTTACTCGTTAAAAGTAATAAAAAAAGATTTTCTTCTATGATGGTGCGATCGCCGGGATTTGAACCCGGGTTACCAGCTTGGAAGGCTGGTGTCCTAGACCAGACTGGACGACGATCGCACAGCAACGCATTATGCTGTTTAACCTTATTAAAATTTTATTCTACTATATCCAATTTTTTTCTATTTCATAAAGTAATCTTGCTACTACTATGTGCGCATCAAGAGAATACTTACTAATAGAAAAAATATGATCCATTAATAATTTATTTTCATCTTTGAATGTACCCTTTGCGAATCCACCTACTATGAAAATTGGTCTCTCATATTTTAATCCAAAAAGTGCAACATTTTTTAAGTTACTTTCTTTTCCTAAACGAGATAAACCAATAACAATAGAAGGTTTGAGTTTAGCAATCAAATCTTTTAGTGTTCCATTATATAATCTTAGTAAGACTTTATTACTACTCACTATAACATTTTTAGAATATAGTTTTTCAATTAATCCTACAAACCTTTCATATACTCGAGGTAATCTTACGTTCTCTCCTATTTCAATAATTTTATCCCCTATAGTATGAACATAAACTTTTAATCTATTTTCAAAATATAGAGGTATGCATGTTGCTTCAAGTAATGAAAGATGAGTGATATCAGGTCTTCCTCTTTTTTCATAGTCCTTTAGTTTTAAAATTGCTTTATGATGATAGCTTTGATCTAAAAGCACTTCACATGCATTTTTTCTTTTTTTCTTACAATATCTCACGACTGTTCTATCGTTTCTGATCTCGTCTGGTATTGTTTCTAAAGCTGCCTCTGCTAACACAAAAATCGGTTTTATCATAGCAATCCATCTTCACCAACATTTTTATTTAACATTATCTAATTCCCTTATATCATGAAAAATGTTAGAAAAATCCAGAAAAAGATCGCTTTAGAAAGGATACAAATTCTTTATTTAAACGCGATACATTACTCCATCATTAATAAAGAAATTGGATTAAGACAGTTAGAGTTAATTAAAAGATTATCATTAAAATTTAATCTACGCTTACCCTATCCATATAAATTATTCTTTTGCAAAAATTGTAAAATGCCAATATTTCCTGGAATAGACTCAAAGATAAGGATTTCAAATATTCCTCGATTGCATATAAAAGTTATTTGTTTAAAGTGTAATGGTGTATATAGACTGTTCCTTAATTAGGGTAATGTAACTAGTATCTTTCCATCTTCCTGTTTTCTAAGTTTAACTAAAAGTTTACGTGGCGGTTTTCTTATCCCCCTAGCCCAAATTCTTTGATTCAATTTCTGGTCTATAACTATTCTCCCCTCATCTTCCTTTAATCTTTTTAAAATTTCTTCTTTCAAAACTAAAATTGCCTTTTTAGCTCTCCTGTACCTTCCCGTCCTATACGCTTTCCATAACGGTACCGTAAAAATTATTTCATCCAATTTACTTTCTGACATATATTTACCGTCACCCCATCTAAAGTTTTAACTTATTTCTTCTCCAGTGCCTTCTTTGAGGATTACTTCTTACCTTCATTTTCGTTTTTAAAACAACCCAAGTTGGTACTCCTTGAGCCTTAGAATACTCGACTAATAATCTGCGTTTTAAACCTTTACTCTTTATTGATCCCATACTAGACCCTCCTTATCCTGAATTCCCTTCTCTCCCTTTCGGCAATACTACCTAATATTTCTTTTATTTCTTCCTCAGTAATTTGTCTTTTTAACTTTCCTGATAAAACTAGTTGAACAATTTGATTTTCAACAAACTCGGCTAATTCAGGTTTAACAATTCTAACATTGTTTAAACGTTGTCTTGCCTCGGGAGTTAAAAATGTTCGAATAATCTTAATCTTAAGCTGTCTCTCTTCCTCCTTAGAAGGCTGCGATGGCACATATGCACACATTTTAATTTCACCTAAAGATATTTTTTCAACTCTGGTTTTTCCTTTGCTAGTGATTCAAGGATTTCGTAACTTAATCTGTCCACAAGGCTTCTACCCTTACCAGTTAATATCCTCCCCTTCTTCTCCAATTTAGTAACTAGTCCAGCATTTTCCAGTTGCTGCAAGACTTTACGTATTCCACATCCACCAGCATCCTTGTGATGTCTTATTGTATGCTTACTACTCCTAGCTCCACCATACATTGACCTAAGTTCGTTTATGCCTATGGGCCCATATAGATATATTTTTCTTAAGAGTGAAGCAGCTCTAAGATACCACCAGTTTTTATCCTGTGGTGGTCTCTCTCTATGTGCGCCTGTCTTTACATAAAAGGCCCACTCAGGGGGTGTAACCTGGGTTACATTGCTTTTTATATATTCCGCTAACCTTTTTATTAATAAATCCGCTGGTACTTCGTATGCTGTTGTCATTTAGCTCACTATGCATTAAAGCCCTTGATTATTTAATATTTATGACTTTCTACTCATATTGTTATCAAACTCTAATCTTTATTTGTAAAAACAAGTTAATTAAAAATAGTAACTTCTATATGGTTATACCTTTTGTTAAGTAATTAAGCTTTAAAATGGGTTCTTTCTAGATGATGGTGGTAAAAGATGTTGAATCAAAGACTAAAACATGGTATAATTACAAAGGTTGTTGGGCCAGTTATTTTTGCAGAAAATATGGAAAATATCGCTATGTATGAAATGGTAAAAGTTGGTTTGGACAAGATAATAGGTGAAGTTATTAGAATAGAAGGTAATAACGCAGTAATTCAGGTTTATGAAGACACAACAGGCGTTTCGCCAGGCGAACCAGTAGAGCCAACGGGCTCGCTGCTTTCTGTAGAATTAGGGCCTGGGCTTTTAAATCAAATTTTTGATGGCATACAAAGGCCCCTTACTATTCTAGAGAAGGAATCCGGGTTCTTTATAAAAAGAGGACGATATCCTGAAGCATTACCACGGAACATGAAATGGCCTTTTGTTCCAATTAAGAAAGAAGCTGATAGAGTTACAGCTGGTGATATACTTGGGTACGTTAAAGAATCACCTCTTTTAGAAAAACATGCAATAATGGTTCCCCCCCACATAAAAGAGGGAAAGCTTTCTTATATTATTAAAGAAGGTGAATATACAGTAGAAGAAATAATTGCAAAAATAGACTGTGGACAAAATAATATTGTTGAAGTTAGCATGATAACCAAGTGGCCAATAAGAAAACCAAGACCTATCAAAAGACGTGTAAGTACATACCTTCCCCTGATAACAGGTCAAAGAATAATTGACGCCCTCTTTCCGATAGCTAAGGGCGGAACCGCAGCGATACCAGGTGGATTTGGTACAGGAAAAACTGTGATGCAGCATCAACTTGCACAATGGGCTGATGCTAATGTTATCGTATACATAGGTTGCGGGGAAAGAGGTAACGAAATGGCAGAAGTTTTAGAAAGGTTTCCTGAATTAAAGGATCCCCGTTCAGGCTTGCCTCTAATAAATAGGACAATTTTAATAGCCAATGTCAGTAACATGCCAATTGCTGCACGAGAAGCTAGTATTTATACGGGTATGACAATAGCCGAATATTATAGGGACATGGGTTATGACGTGGCTTTAATGGCTGATTCTACATCTAGATGGGCTGAAGCCTTAAGAGAAATTTCTGGAAGACTTGAAGAGATGCCGGGAGAGGAAGGATACCCTGCTTATCTTGCCTCAAGAATTGCTGAATTTTATGAACGTGCTGGTCGTTGTGAAGTATTAGGTTCCGATGAAAGATATGGCTCAATATCTGTAATCGGTGCTGTTTCCCCTCCGGGTGCCGATTTTTCTGAACCCGTTACACAGAGTACTCTACGTGTGGTTAAAGTTTTTTGGGCACTTGACACTAATCTTGCTCAACGAAGACATTTTCCTGCAATTAATTGGTTGACTAGTTACAGTCTCTATAAAAATGATTTGGACTTATGGTTTGCAAAAATTTTTCCTGACTGGCCAAACTTAACAAAAGAAATCATGCAGGTTTTGCAAGAAGAAGAGGAATTGATTGAAATAGTTAGACTTGTAGGTCCAGACGCTCTTTCTGAAACTCAGAAGCTTATTCTTGAATATGCACGTAAAATACGTGAAGATTATCTAATGCAACAGGCATATTCGCCCACAGATTCATATTGCGATTTAAAGAAAAATTATCACATGATGTCTCTACTATCATATTTTTATAATACTGCAAAGGCATTAGTTGACAATGGTATTCCGGTGAGCAAAATAAATTCTCTTCCAGCGGTTCAAGAATTAGGTCGGATGAAGTTTGTTCCTAACGAAGAATTCGAATCCTTCTACCACAATCTACGAGAACGTTTAAAAAGCGATCTCTCCTCCTTAACTAAAGGTGTTAAAAGTTGACGTTAAAACCTGTAATAGCAAAAGAATTTAAAACCGTTAGTGCTATCTCTGGTCCTCTTCTATTTGTTCAGAAGACAAGAAATATAGCCTATGGTGAATATGTGGAAATTATTTCGCAGGATGGTTCAGTAAGACGTGGTCAAGTTCTTGAAACCTCGTTTGAAATGGCTGTAGTGCAAGTATTTGAGGGTACAGGCGGCCTAAGTAGAGAACATACTGTTGTACGCTTTACAGGTGAACCATTAAGATTTCCAGTTTCAACTGATGTAATTGGTAGAATGTTTAATGGTTCAGGAAAAGTTATTGATGGTGGTCCACCTATAATCCCAAAAGAAAAATTGGACGTTAATGGTGCACCAATAAATCCAAAATCGAGAGCATATCCTACGGACTTTATCCAGACCGGGATTTCAGCGATAGATGGTATGAACACATTGTCGAGAGGACAAAAATTGCCTTTATTTTCAGGTAATGGGTTACCGCATAATGAAATAGCGGCTCAAATTGCAAGACAAGCAAAGGTTAGGAAAACTGAAGAAAAATTCCTTCTAATATTTGCTGCTCTAGGTATAACCGCTGATGAAGCAAGATTCTTCAGAAACTCTTTTGAAGAAAGTGGTGCACTAAGTAGATCCATCCTTTTTCTAAATTTGGCTCAGGATCCCACTATTGAAAGAATACTGACCCCACGACTAGCTCTAACAACAGCAGAATATCTGGCATTCGAAGAAGACTATCATGTTTTGGTAATAATTACTGACATGACAAATTACTGTGAAGCTTTAAGAGAAATTTCCGCTGCTAGAGAGGAGGTGCCTGGCAGAAGAGGTTATCCTGGTTATATGTACACTGACCTTGCAACAATATATGAGAGAACAGGTAGGGTTGTTGGAAAAAATGGGTCTATTACACAGATGCCGATTCTAACAATGCCAAATGATGATATCACTCACCCCATCCCAGACTTAACAGGATATATAACTGAAGGCCAAATAATAGTAGATCGTGCATTACACAGAAGAGGTATATATCCTCCCATAGACGTTCTACCATCCCTTTCTAGATTAATGAAGGAAGCTATAGGGCCAAATAAAACAAGAGATGATCATAAAGAACTTTCTGATCAGCTATATTATATGTATGCAGAAGGCCGTAGTTTGCGTGAACTCGTAGCAGTAGTAGGTGAAGAAGCATTAACAGAACGTGATCACATGTATCTAAAAGCTGCTGACAGGTTCGAAAGGGAATTTATATCACAAGGGAGATATGAAGAAAGAAGCATCGAGCAAACATTGGATATTGGTTGGAATATCCTTTCATCCTTCCCAGAAAGTGAATTAAAGAGAATTAGTTTATCTACGATACAAAAGTATCATCCAGCCAAACGCCATAAGGTGTAAAATTAAAAATGTCACAAGTAAAGGCCACTAGAAGTGAGCTTTTAAGACTAAAAAAGAGATTACAAGCAGCTAGAAGAGGCCAAGAGCTTTTACAGCAAAAACTGGACGTCCTATTAATAGAACTCTCAAAGTATGTAAAAGAATATGTAGAACAATCTAAAAAGGTTTCTATTTCCTTAAAAGAAGTATATTTTTCAATAATCACTGCCAAAGCTTTTTCTGATCAACAAAACTTTCACGTCTTTACAAATCTAATGAAAGGTTCCCTAGACGCTGATGTTTCTTTTAATTCAGTAATGGGTATATCGTTCCCACAAATTACTGTTTCTTTAAAAAATTCATTTTCAAATTTTTACTCTATTGTTCTAAACCTTTCTCCTGTAGCGGAAAAAGCTTTTTCTGAAACAGAAAATGTCATTGCCGCCTTAATTAAGTTAATTGAACTTCAGCAGATAATTTTAGCTTTAGCTGAAGCAATTCGTTCTACAAAAGTTAGAGTTAATTCGCTAAAATATTATGTGATTCCATCTATGGAACAAGCGATTTCATTTATTTCACTGAGAATAAGTGAAATGGAACGGGAAGAGTTTTATAGAATTAAAAAGATAAAAAGTAAAATATTAAAATCAGAGCGGTCTCTTGAAGTGCAATAAAAGATTAGGTCAACATTTTATTGCAGATCCACTTTATGTAGAGCGTATTATTTCTATCTCCGAAATTTCATCAGACGATATTGTGCTCGAAATTGGAACAGGTTATGGCACCCTAACCAAAAGATTGTGTGAAAAGGCAAAAATTGTCATCTCCTATGAAATAGACGAAAGATTGTTTGAGATTAGTCAAAAATTACTAAAATCATATAACAATCTAATACTTTTAAATGATAATGCTTTAAAAACCAAGTATTCATTTAATAAAATTGTTTCCAATCTGCCTTATTATCTTTCCAAAAAATTTGTTTACTGGCTCATAAAAAAATCTTTTACATCAGCAACTGTAACCTTACAAAAAGATTTTGTTGAAAAACTGATTTCAACCCCATCTTCAATGAACTATAAAGCCATTTCTGTTGTTTCACAGCTTGCCTTTAATCTAAACATTTATGACAAAATTCCTCCTACGGCATTCTATCCCCCTCCAAAAGTTTATTCTTATATTGTAAAATTTGAACCTAAGTCACAACTTAAGTTAGATGACAGTCAAATTAAAATTATAAATCAAATTTTTACATTTAGAGGTAAAAAAATTAGATCTTTAATAAAACATTTTTATAAAAACAAAATTTATAAGTTAAAATTTAATGAAAATAAAATTTTTAATTTAGAAAAACGTGTAGAAGACCTTCTTCCTTTGGAATGCTTTTCTCTAGCAAAATTTTTATTAGAACAAAAATAAAGTTTTTTTAATGTACCTTCCAGCAGAAGACACTTATTTACTAATAAGAGGATTAGAATCTTACGATAATCTAGGCAAAGTTCTAGAAATTGGTTTTGGTTCAGGGAAGGTGGCGGAAGCCCTAAATGGGCGATCAGAAATTTATATAGGCTGTGATATAGACTTTAATGTTCTAAAAGATTTTAAATTAAAAAATCCATATAATCCGAAAATTGAATTGGTTTGTTGCGATTCTGCCTCATGCTTTAGAAATTCTTTCTTTGATACTATTGTTTTCAATCCACCATATCTTCCCTCAGATTCTATCATCGACCATACAATTAATGGAGGTCCTGAAGGATGTGAACTCATATTAAAATTTTTAGAAAATTCGTTTAGAACTTTAAATTCAACAGGATCAATTTTCTTTATTGCTTCTACACTTTCAAATTTATCCAAAATAACCAGTTTTATAAAGGATAATGAATTCGGATGCAAGGAAGTTATTAAAGAAAAATTCTTCTTCGAACATATTATACTTTTTAAGTGTAAAAAATTATCTTGACCTTATTTCAATTATATCTCCATCTTCTAATGGAAAATACTTTCCAACTTTTATCTCATTACCATTTCTAATAAGCTTGGCATATAGGAAGTTTTCTGCCATTTCTTTATGAATAATTTTTGCTACATCTATTACCATTTTCCCTCTTTCAACTAATATAGGGCGTTCTGCTATTATTCCATCCTTTCCTCTCGTATATACTCTTATTATTCCAAGTATTTCAAGAATTTTGTCCAAAAATAATTTTTTTTCAAAGAATTTATTTAAGAAGCATATGTCCATAAGTATATTTTTTATATCTATCTTCTGTTTTTCATCATCATACAAGATTATTGCAGGTTTACTAATTTGGCCGAAAATAATTGCCTCCAAATCTTCTAAGGTTGTTCCAATCGATATTCTCACTATTCCATTATTAATATGATATTCTCTAAGAAAATTTTTTATTTCCTCTTCAGAAACAAATTTAGATCTACCTACAATTCTGATGCCTCCCACAGACGTTCTTTCAATTTTAACTTCCTTCATTCTAATGTTCAATACTATATTATATTCATGAAGCCATTCAATCAGTTCACCTAAGTAGTTAATGTAATTGTTCTTAGGCAAAATTATTAATAACAAATCAGCATTATAAAGAAGATTACTGAATCTTTTTTGCTTTTCTGCACCAATAGTTTTATCAAAGGGGCATAAGAGCATTTGTAAAAGTACTGAGTTAATTTTTAATGTACCAACTTGAGGTCTAGAATATACTTCAAATTGATTAATTTTTAGTCCAATAATATCCTCAAAAAAATCTATTACGTCATAAATTTCTCCTATAACAGTAATTTGGATGTCTCCCTCCTTCTTCACATTCCAGATATTAATTACCTTTCCATGTTTTTTCTTTTTATTTTCAATTTCTTCTTCGAGTTTCTTTATCTGCCTTTTTATTTGTACCTCTAGTCTTTCGGTTGCCTTATGTTTTGGAAAAGAGCTATAAAATTGCTTAAGTAACTCTAACTTTTCCTCAGGCTCCTTAGCCATCATTGCCTTAGCCCATATTGCTCTAGCTTTAGCGGGTAGATTTGTAACCATTTTCTTTCACCATTTTCAAAAAAGCTTTATCCACTCTACTAAATGCTGTTAAAAGCAATCCTGCCTCTTTTTCACTAATTGCACTTTTTCCTATTAAATTTCTGAATGCCCTAGTTATTAGCTTTATTTTATGAGGTGGAAGATTTGTTCTAGACACTAATGTATTGACTTTATCTACTAGCACCTCCTTTATCTTCCTATCCGCTATCCTAAATCCTCTTTTCTTGCTTTCAATTTTTTGGAATAGTTCATAAAAAATGATTGTCCCCGCCATTGCCACATTAAGTGTTGGATACTCTAAACTTGTAGGTATGGTTACTATTGCATCACATTCATTCAACTCTTGATTAGTTAAGCCATGGCTCTCCCTTCCAAGTAGTATTGCCACTTTTCCCTTAGTGCCTGAAATTAGGTTAGCAAGCTGAGAAGGTGTGATTGTAATCCTCAGTATGTTTGTTGAACGTCTGGCTTGCACAGCGGTTGTGCCATAAATCAAATCAAATTTTTCTTTTATTTCATCAAATGACATTAAAATTTTTACATTGTCTAATATATCTTGGGCATTAGCTGCCATTTTTCTAGCAAGTTCTCCTAATTCATCTTTTGGCCTGACAAGGTAAAGTTCCTTTAATCCAAAATTCTTCATAGCTCTCGCTATTGCTCCAATGTTACCTTGATTTTCAGGCTCAATCATAATTACTGCTATTTCTGGCATATGTCTCCCCATTTTTTGTTTAAAAAATTATGTTGCACAATAATTTAAATATTGGTAATACATCGGGGAAGTGATTGATAATGCGTGGAAAAAACTATCGTCATCCAGCAGGAATGCCGTACACAAGAAGAGAATTTGTTGGAGGTGTCCCCCATCCGAAGATAGCGAAATTTTCTTTAGGTAATCCTAGTGGAGACTATGATATTGAACTGCAATTAATTTCGTGTGCTAATGTTCAAGTAAGGCATAATGCTCTAGAAGCGGCTAGGGTTGCTGCAAATAAAAAGATTCAAGAAGTTGGCGAATCAAACTACTACTTACTTGTTAAAAAATATCCACATGTTATTTTAAGAGAGAATAAAATGATTGCTACTGCTGGTGCTGACCGTCTCCAGGAAGGAATGAGGCGTGCATTTGGAAAACCTGTAGGATTAGCTGCACGTGTAAAAATAGATGATATAATAATGTTAATAAGAACTAAACTAAATTATTTAGATAAAGCTAAAGAAGCATTAAATGTTGCTGCCTCCAAATTACCTATGAAAACAAGAATAAATATAATTGAACTAAAGAAGATTTCAACCAAATAAATCCTTTGCTCTCTTAGCAGCAGCTATAACTTCTGCCATAATTTCATTCACCTTAGGTGAATAGGAGTAGCAAAAATAAGCCATTTCTTTAACGCTAACTTCTTTAATTATTGATAGTGTCAAAAAATTACTCCACGCCATAGCTCCTTTGCCAATCATTTGTGCTCCTATGAGCTTTCTACTTTCACTGTCAAATATTAAGTTAATATACGTTTTTAATTTCGATTTGTAACAATCATTTTTTTCTAAAACTAGATAAGAGGATAAAACCTTTATCCTAAAATTCTTTGTCTCCCTTAAGGTTATTCCCACCGACAGTATTTCAGTACCAAAAATTTTTGCACTTATATTTTCAATGATTTTCCCCATTCTTTCTGATCCACCAGCAGCATTTATACCAGCAACTTCCCCACTTTGAAATGCAAGAGCAGCCAAATGTATTGGTTCTTTTTCCTTTGTTATAAAATTAGTATATTCTGCGCAATCTCCAGCAGCATACACACCTCTCTCCACTGTTTCCATTCTTTCATCAACAATTATCCCATCATGTTGGCCTAAAGGTATTCCTGCCCTTCTAGCTAGGACAGTATTCGGTTTTGAACCTAAAGCTAAAATAACCATATCACATGGAATTACACCTTTCTCTGTATCTGTAGCTTCCACACTTTTTGTACCATAGAAAGCTTTTACACTATTTTTATGAATAACTTCTACCCCTCTTTTTTCCATTTTTTCCCTAAAAACTTTTCCAATATTATCATCAAAAACTCTGTACAAAATTTCGGGCTCAGGAAAAATCATAACAATTTTGCACCCCCTCTTAAGTAATGATTCAGCCGTTTTGACAGCGACAAGTCCTCCACCAACTATTACAACTTTCATGTTTCTCATTACTTCTTTGTTTATCTTGATAGCGTCCTCTATTGTTCTCAATTCATATATTCTATCAAGATTACGTCCTCTTACGTTAAGTGATAAAGGTATACTGCCTGTAGCAAATATTATTTTAGAAAAATCTATTGTTCTTTCATGCTTTTCTGAGTTCATAAAGGTTATTTTTTTATCATTTAAGTCAATCTTATTTACAATTGAAGATAAAAATACTTGTATTCTTTTTTCTTTTAAAAAATCTATTCTAGGAATTACTTTGTCATAATTTATTTTGCCCGAAATTATGTAAGGTAATTTTCCTCTTAAATAACCTATATATTTTTCTTTTTCAATTATTATGATTTCTATTTTTTCATTTTGTTTCCTTGCACCTAATGCAGCCGATACTCCAGCAATACCTCCTCCAATCACTATTATCCTTTCCATACCAATTTTTGATGGAGTATAAAGATTAAATCTTTTTTACTATCTATGCTAATTACCTTTTGATGTTAGTTGGAATAATTGGGAAAACAAATGTGGGTAAAAGTACCTTCTTCAGTGCTGCAACAATGCTGAATGTTCCTATTGGAAACTACCCATTTACTACAATTAATCCTAATGTTGGTATAGGCTATTTTAGAACAAAATGTGTTTGTAGAGAATTCGGTGTAAAGGATAACCCAACTACCTCCATATGCATAGATGGTGTACGCTTAATTCCTGTAAAGTTGATGGATGTCGCCGGCCTTGTGCCCGGTGCATCATCCGGACGAGGTTTAGGGAATAAGTTTCTTGACGACCTTAGACAGGCTGATGCTCTAATCCATGTTGTTGATGCCGCTGGTTCAACAGATGTTGAGGGTCGTCCAGTAACACCTGGTTCGCATGATCCACTAGAAGATATACAATTTGTTGAAAACGAACTTGACTTATGGTTGCAAGATATTATAAAAAGTGATTGGCAAAGAATTTGTAAAGTTTGTGATTCAAGCTTTGATAACGGTGTAGCCCAGCTCCAGCAAAAGCTATCCGGTCTTTCCATAGCACGTGCACATATACTTAAGGCAATCGAAGATTGTGGTCTAATAAATAAAAAATTTTCTAGTTGGACTGATTCAAGTCTTATAATGTTTGTTCGTAGGCTTAGAGAGCTTTCTAAACCTATAGTAATTGCAGCAAATAAAATTGATCTCTTTCCAGCTCCATTAAATTATGAAAAGATAAAATCTACTGGAAGAACATGTTTTCCATGTTCAGCTGAAGCAGAATTAGTGTTGAGACGTGCTTCTGAGAAGAAGTTGATCGAATATATACCCGGTGATCCTGATTTTAAAATAATTTCTTCAAACTTAAATGAGCAGCAAAAAAAAGCTTTGGAAGTAATAAGAGATAGGGTGTTAAAAAAATGGGGTTCAACAGGTGTTCAGGAAATTATAAATTTTATATTCAAGGACATTTTACATCTTATAACAGTATATCCAGTTGAAGATGAACGTTCTTTGTCTGATAAAGAGGGTAATGTTTTACCAGAAGCCTACTTGATCAAAAGTGGTTCTACTGCAAAAGATTTAGCGTACAAGATACATAGTGATTTGGGTGACGGTTTCCTTTACGCGATAGATGTTAAACGAGGTATACGTATAGGTGCTGAACATATTCTTTCAGACGGTGATGTTATAAAGATAGTTTCAACTAAGGCTAGGGGTTAATGTCTCTTTTAATGGATAACTCAATACTTTAATTTTTCTTACATTCGCATACCTTATTTTAGTAATCTTTTTTGCCTCTGTTAAAATTTCGGAACCAATTTTTCCAAGAACTGATTCAAGAACGAATTGGTCAAATGTTAGTCTTTCTACTTTTTTACTTATAATTTCATCCATTATCTTCCTAATACTTTTCTTCTTTGAAGTATTAATCCTACTAGAAGTATAGACTATTGCAAAAATTCTGATCTTCGCTTTATCCTTTGTTTCTAGATTTTTGTAAAAATCCACGATTGACGTTCCTTTTCTTATAAGACTTTTTAGAGTTTCCCGTGCAAGTTCATACTGTTTGACTTCTGTTTTTGCCGTTTCTCCCATTATCTCTTTAATTTGAAACTTTAACTTAACCGCATACTGTTCTTCACTTTCTCCAAGTATGTCAAAAAGAGTTGTTTCAACACATCTTCCAATAGCATTCTCAATATTTGTTACAGGTATTTTCGCTATAACTTTGTTTCCAAATATAGCTGGTGCTTCAACAGAAATCCATATTTTTTCCCTCCACTTATCTTTTACTTTTATCCCTTTTTTTGGCATCCTATTCACCTAGAATTGCTCTATATTTTTCTCTTACCATGGCTGGCCAATCTTCTTCTTTAAAACCTTTTTCTGCAAGAAATGCTGCAACCCATCTGGAAACGCCTAACCCAGTACAACCAGTCCAAATCTCTAAATTTTCCTCACATTTAATTTTAAATGAATCGACAAATTTTTTCTTGTGTACAAAGCACCCTGCAATTTCAAGCCACTCTGAACTTTCTCTCGCCCCCCTGTATGGTAAATATATTTCAATATCATACGCTGGTACCTCAATACTATTGTATGGATCAAAGTTTGATGACCCCTCCTTAACATAAAAGGGTGCTGCTGCTGTTATCCTCCATTCTAGGTCCAATATTTTATCTGCAACATAAACTCCCTTTTCTACAATCTCATCTCTTATTTTTACTACCTGTTCAGGAAAGCCAACATAAGTTAGTTCAATACGTTGGAATTCTGTCACTCTTACGAGGCCTTCAACCCCTCCCCCCTCCCATCTGTATGTATACCCTGATGCATCATAATATTTCAAAGGCAATGTCCCAGATTTGTGCTTTATAACACTATAATAGTACCAGAATGGTTCACACTGTGCTGGTGCTAATACATATGCTGGATCTTTTAGAACT
>JACIWG010000039.1:9935-12215 GCA_014361085.1 Nitrososphaeria archaeon | reverse complement strand
ATGTATAGTTTCGCGAGAGGATTTATTGGTCCATGTCCTTTTCCAACATTTAGTCCAAATTTAACCGCATACCTTATGAACTCTTTAGCCTTCATAACAGCCTCTACAACATCTAAGTCCTGCGCTAGACATGCTGTTATTGCAGCAGAAAAGCCGCATCCTGTACCATGTGTTGTCTTAGTGTCGAATCTTTCACCCTCTACTTCAAAAAATCTTTCCTTATAGTATAGTATATCCAGCGCCCTCTCCTTTGGACCAGCATGACCTCCTTTAACAACTACAGCCTCACATCCTAGGGAAGCAATCCTTCTAGCAGCCTCCTTCATTTCATCTACTGTAGAAACTTTTATTCCTGAAAGGACTTCAGCCTCCATTGCATTGGGTGTAACAATCTTTGCCACTGGAATCAAATATTTTATTAAAGCCTCCTCCGCCTCCTTTTTTAACAGCCTAGCACCACTTTTAGCAACCATAACTGGGTCTACAACAAGTGGAAACCCGTACTCTTTCACCTTCCTGGCAACAAGTTCAATAACTTCTGAACGATGTAGCATTCCAGTTTTTGCTGCATCAACACCAATATCTTGTACAACAGAATCAATCTGCTTCTCTATCAAGTCTAGGTCCACATCGCCTATTCCATACACTCCCATAGTGTTCTGTGCCGTAATCGCTGTAACAGCTACTGTACCATGAACGTTGAATGCTGCAAAGGTTTTTAAATCAGCCTCTATTCCAGCCCCTCCGCCTGAATCGCTTCCAGCAATACTCATTGCAACAGGGATCCTTTTCATTTAATTATCACCTTTTTAGCGGCAGTATATACTGTGAACGCTGTAATAAATGATGGTACTGTCCCACCAAGTCCTATAATGTAAGAAAAGTACCAGTATGAAATAAAACCCAGAATCCAGGAAACTATTGCAACAAAGTTCACTCTATTTGTAGGCGACAAAAATGTTCTACTATCATATTTTCCACGATTTACTAGATAATAGTCTGAAAATGCTATTCCAAAGACAGGTATAAATGATGCTCCTATCAGCAGAAGAAACCATTCATACGCCATAATAGGAGTAGATACCGCTATAATTGTTGAAGCGACTGTTATAATTAGGCCAATAAACCATTGTCTCTGTTTAGAAAATATATTCTGTAAAGATACTGCAGCAGAATATATGTCTGCGAAAGCATTATCTGTTTCGTCAACGAGCAGTGCAAAAAGTGCAATGTTTCCTAGAAGCATTAATGCAATAGAATAGACAATGCTTTCGGTTCCACCGATTAAGGCTAGAGCTGCACCAAGTGTATAAAACCAGACGTTCGCAAAAGTGTATCCCAAAAATGTTCCAATAAAACCGCCTTTCCTTGTAGAAGCAAACCTGTTGTAGTCTGAGACAAGAGGCATCCATGAAATCGGCATCGCTACCACGATATCAAAGGCTAAAAGTAGGCTATCAAGACCAACACTTCCCCATGTTAAGTCGATTGGATGCTGGATGATTTGAAAGGTTATCCAGCAAGTTGTGGCAAGGCTTATCCATAAAGCGAACTTTTCAAGCCACTGTCTTATAACTATAAGTGGGCCGAAAACCATCATAAAATAGCATATGATTGCAAAAAATATCATCCACAAAAATTTTGTGTAGTCGCCAAGCAATGGTCCCGAAATTGTTGAAGCAGCCTCACCCATTATTATTAGCTCAAATGAAGTCCATCCAATTAATTGGATAACATTTAATATTGTAGGAACGTATGAACCTTCCCTGCCAAACACCGGTCTCAGACTAACCATTGTTGGCACACCATAAGATGTTCCAATAACTCCAACTAGTGCCAAAATCAGACTTCCTACAATCGACCCCAAAACAATTATTAAAGAAGAGTATGTGAATGGTAGTGAAAGGCCTTGTGTTAAAAGTGCTCCTGCTTGCAGTACAAGTAATCCAATAGAAAGGCTTGTCCAGAAAACAAAAATGTCAATAGCCCTGAGCCTTCTAAGGTTTTCTGGCACAGGCTCTATCCCCCATTCTGGTGGAAGTCTTATCAGGCCCATTTCTATCGAAATGTCCTCTGAAACAAGTTATTATAAACTTATTTATAAATGATTTATAAGTTCATATAATGGATAAAGTTATAACAGTGTATAATACAATTATTTGTCATCATGAAAAAAGTCGGTGTAGCCTATGGTGAAGCATTGCTCTCGTACTCGTTTGGAATAGATCATCCAATGAACTTTTATCGGATAAAACACTTTTACAAAATGTTTGAGAAAGA
>JACIWG010000039.1:0-9927 GCA_014361085.1 Nitrososphaeria archaeon | reverse complement strand
TCATAAAATTATTTCATACTAAAGAATATATTGAGTTCGTTAAAAGGGCTTCTAAGAGCGGTTTCGGCTACCTTGATTATGGTGATACTCCAGCATTTAAGGGTGTTTTTGAAGCATCATCATATGTTGTTGGTACAACTATTGAATGTGCCGAACAGATTATTAATGGTTCCGTAAAGTTTGCATTTAATCCAATGGGAGGACTACATCATGCAAGAAAGGATTCCGCTGCAGGATTCTGTGTATTTAATGACATAGGTGTTCTAATAGAATATTTGAGAAAAAAATATTCTATCAAAAGGTTCTTGTATGTTGACATTGATGCACATCACGGTGATGGTGTCTTCTACGAATTTTACAAAGACAAAGATGTCATCATTGTTGATGTTCACGAAAATCCTCGAACCCTATATCCTGGAACCGGTTTCGAAGAAGAGAAAGGTGAAGGTGACGCTTTTGGCACAAAATTGAATATTGTGTTACCCGCAGGCTCCGACGATACAGTCTTCTACAAGAGGTTTGATCAAATTAAGCATTTTATCCTAAACTCTCGACCCGATTTCATAATATTCCAGTGTGGAGGTGATTCCCTTAAAGGTGATCCAATAACACATTTAAGACTATCCCCTGAAGTTCATTTTAATGTTGCCCTTTTCCTAAAAGATTTTGCTAGAAAGATAGGATGCTATGGACCACTTGCTCTTGGTGGTGGAGGATATAATAATATTTCAACATCTCAAGGTTGGATGAACGTGGTTAGAGCATTTATCAGAGGATAATTATATCAGTGGTGAGATTGAAGTTAGGATTGCTGAATAAATTAGTGCTGTCCAAATAACCTGTTCTGTTATAGAACGTGTTTTAATGAAAATTGTTGAAGATATTAAGTCCAAACTTACCTGCAGTATAATAAGCATATACATTACTATTAGAAGATATCCAGCCATTCCAGTTGAAAATCCTAGTAGTATTCCAATTGGAATATAAAATAAGATAGCACTTACAACTCTTAAGGCAATTTGAAAGGCTGTTTGAATCATGTTTCCTTTATCAAGTAAGCTTGTAAGTCCTCTATAAAATAGTTCATTAAAGAATGTGTATGGTAAAATTAGAACTATAGCATACAGGAAAAAGTTTAGCCTATGCAGTGAAAGTTCTATGTTAAGAAAGTTTTGAAACATAAGAATATATGCAAAGTATGTTAGAGTAAAAAGTGTCAAAGACAATATTATCCTATTTACAAGCTTGTCTGTTCTAAAAAATTTTTTATAAAGTTCCCTAAACCCTATAGAAAAAAATTTTTTGTAAAAATATAATGTGGCAATAAAGGAAATGATTTGTGTATAAAAGAATGCGAGAACAAAGTCTAAAATGAATAATGGTACAGTTGCATAAAATATTGTCTGTACTATAACTGTGGATGGTGAAACAAGAAATGTTGTAACAAAATATATTAGCGTCGGCCTAGCCTCAATCTTCTTTTCAATATCATACGGTTCCGGCAGCTTAGCTGAAATTATCTTTGATGCTGGAAGCAAAATTGTAAATGTAAAAATGGAAACCAAAATATATGCTGCAAGTCTTTGCAATGTAAAAATTTTTTCTTTTCCTATACAATAGAATTTGGTTACCCAGTCCACAACCTTTTCCACACTTTCATTACTGTATAATATTGTTAAATGATCGTTTAAACCGCTTACATAAAATTCTCTTGCATCACCTTTTTCAAAGCTACCGTACATTCTACCTACTACAGCATTTTCTAGTCCCGTAACATTTTCAAAAGATTTTAAACACCTTTTAACATTAACCAGTTCATCGTTCTCTCCATTCAATACTAGAAGGTTTATTCTATCATCTTTATTTAAAACTTGACTGTTCGGATAGGCTCCTAAGAGTATAATACATTTAATTCTACTATCATTTTTTGCCAAAATCTGTTCATATCCTGCACCCATACTGTGGCCCACAATCGCTATTGAAGAAGCTTTAACACCAAATTCTTTAGCCTTATCCACAACCTTCAAAAAGTCTCCATATGCCTCAGATATGTTCTCGTACAAGCTTCCTAAACTTTTACCATGTCCTGGAACATCATATGCTATCGTGAAGATTCCATTGTCCGCTAGAGCATAACCTATCATGTTCATCATTTCAGAACTTCCGCCAAAACCGTGTATTAGTATCACTAATGTTCCTTCCTTCATGTTCTTAGGCAAGTATGTTCTATAATAGATCCGTCCACCATCTAAATTGCCTTCATAAACATTGAAGGCTTCATTAACTTTTAAAAGATAAACATTTAATAAAACTATTATAATGGAAATTGTAGCTATCAAAATTAAATTTGGTTTTTTCAACACATTAAATGTTGGAAATAAATGTATTTAAACCAATATTGTTAAAATTTATTTTTGTCTTCAACAACATTGTATGGTATGATAGAGTTAAAGGTTGTTGACATAGATGTTCCTGAAGGCGTTAACGTCATACTTGGTACAACACATTTCATAAAATCTGTTGAAGACATTTATGAGGCTATAGTGAATAGTGTTCCTGAAGCCAAGTTTGCTGTCGCCTTCTGTGAAGCTTCCGGGAAAAGGCTTGTTAGAAGTGAAGGTAACGATAAAGAGCTTCAAACCCTTGCTGAAAGGAATGCGCTAAAATTATCTTGTGGCCACACGTTTATAGTTTACTTGAAAAACGCTTACCCGATAAATGTTCTTGAGAAGATAAAAGATGTTTATGAAGTTTGCTCAATTCATGCTGCTACAGCTAATCCTCTTCAGGTGATTGTTGCAGAAACAGGTCAGGGTCGTGGGGTTCTCGGTATTGTCGACGGATTCACATCGCTTGGAATAGAAGGTGAGGCGGATAGGCGGGAACGCAAGGAATTTTTGAGGAAGATAGGGTACAAGCTTTAGCTCCATGTTCTTCTTAGCCAAAAGACTAGTTTTCTCGCCCCCTCAATATTTTTTTTCAACGTATAGGGGTTTATTTCATGTAATATCGAATTCTGTATGCTTGCCCCTTCTCCTATAAGCTTTCTTCTTTTACTTTCTAGCTCCTCTATTATCTTTGGCTTATATTGGGGAACATTTTCTGCCATACATATTGTTTGATAGAGTTCAGAAACTGTTTCAATAAACCATACTGTTGCTATCACATGTGCATTTAACTGTAAATGCTCCTTTAGCGCATGCTCACATTTTCTTAATATTTCTTCAACTTTTGTTTCAGAAATTAGGTATGTTATTTTGTAGCCTTCTGTTGGAGGTAGCTGGATAAACTTGTATATTTCTGAAAATTTTTGTATTGTGTCGAGTGTTGAAAATATTCTTTTATAAGATGTTTGTGAAGCAAATTCTAGTCCTAAAAAGTTTGTTATGTCAACAAAATATGTTGGTTCACGAAGTAGAGGATTATCCTTAGCCTGCTGTATTAAATGTGATGGTGAAGTGTCAGTCTTGTTTAATAGGTTTAGAGCTCTAACAGCCATATATCCTATGCAAGTGATCCAATAGGCTGTTGAAGCATATGCTTCATGTTCATATGCTTCCTCACAGTAAGCTAAGTATTTTGTCAAAGTCAAGAGATGTTCATTGTAAAGTTCCAAGAATATTTCCTTGGACTTTCTTAATGCCTCTTCCTTAAATCTTGTAAGAAGTAGGTTTGGATCATTTATTATGTTTCCTAACATAAGCTTTTGCCAAATACTATAGCTTTTTCTATCTTCAAGACTGTCGAATGAGACATAAAATAGGTTGACTATGTTTTCTCCTATCCTTCTGGAATCATATCCTTTAACATTGTTTGTAAATATCATGAAATCGTATCCGCATACTGGCCACTGCCATCTGGAGCTTCTGCATCCAATTAATAGTATAGGGTTTTCTCCAAACTTTTCTAAAATATACCTTTTTACCTCTTCCACGTTCCTTATACCGTTTTAGGGTACATAAATTTTTTATACCAGACCAAGATTTTAGAAAAGTTTAAATAACATATATTTTAATGTGTTGGCGTATTGTTCTGGTGAAAAATTTTGGAAAAAGAAAATTCTTCTGAAGGAGGCTACACCTACCTATCAGAGAAGTGTCCAAGGTGTGGTAGGACAAAGCTTATTCTAGATAGTGCAAGAGGAGAAATATTCTGCAGCCACTGCGGTTTCGTTATCAGGGAAAAGCTTGAAGAGGCTGGGCCAGAATGGCGTGCATTTTCTAAGGAGGAGAAGGAGGCTAGAAGTAGGGCTGGTGTCCCATCTTCTCTCGCCATGCACGATATGGGTCTATCTACAATAATTGGGCAAGTTGATAAGGATGCTTCTGGAAAAAGCATTTCCTCTGCTATGAAGACAACATTTGATAGGCTTAGGACCTGGGATGGTAGAAGTCAAGTTCATGAGCCAGTAGACAGAAATCTTAGACAAGCTTTCAGTGAACTTGACAGGTTAGCTGATAAACTTAGTGTTGGAGACGCAATTATAGAGAGGGCAGCATACATTTATAGGCAGGCTCTTGAAAAAGGTTTAGTCAGAGGCCGCTCCATATCCGCGTTGATAGCTGCCTCACTTTACGCTGCATGTCGTGAAACGGAAACTCCGAGGACCTTAAAGGATGTCAGTGCAGCCAGCAACATAAAGAAGAAGGATATTGCAAGATGCTATCGTCTTCTGGTAAGAGAATTGGAGAAAAAGATGCCTGTAGCGGATCCACTTAAGGCAGTATCACGTATAGCAAGTGCTGCAGGGCTTTCTGAAAAAACAAAGAGGAGGGCTATAGATATAATAAATAGGACGAAACAGTCTTTGTCTTCTGCGGGAAAAGATCCTATGGGTTTAGCTGCTGCAGCCCTTTATGTTGCTTGTGTTCTTGAAGGAGAGAGCAAGACTCAAAAGGATGTGGCTGAAGCGGCTGGTGTTACTGAAGTTACTATTAGAAACAGGTATAAGGGGCTTCGTTCCATTTTAACTCCTGAAGAACTAAAGGTTGTAGAATAGGATTTCTCACTTTCAGTCACATTTTAAGTCTTTCCAAGTATTCTCTATAATTCGGTAATATTTTCTTTATATAGGGTAAGGCTTCCATTATTTCCTCTTTACTCATGAACTGGAACTGATATTCTCCAGAATATGGTTCTGGTTCCCCTATTCTTTGTACAAACTCTATGTGCATAAATGGGTCGTTAGCCCTTATTGTTATTGGTGTACGCTCGTTGGATAGGTTTACAACTTCTAATGCTAGTCTTCCAATAAATCCGCTATGAACCTTTGCAGCGTTTAGGAAAGAAAGGCCTAGTCTTCCGAACCTGCTTTTTGCTGTCAAGTGTGCGACAACGTTTGTGGGAAGCATCACTATTTCTTTTGAAATCAGATTCTTATGTTCTAGATAGTTTAGGACTACGTCCTCTTTAACTGTAAGTATGTATCCGTCTCCATCCAAAAGTTTTTCATCAAAAGGATATATTATCCGGTACTCTTTTTGAAGTTTCAACAATTCACTCTTTCCCAATATTGCCATATCCTATCTCCCTAGAGAGGAAATACTTTAGAATATAAACTCTTTCATTTACATTTTCTTTAAAATTACTCTTGCTAATATAATTCTTAATAATAAAATCGTCCCAAGCAAGATTATCGTGACATCCATTACACTGGAAAGTCCTATATTAACAAAATTTTCTTCAAAAATGTATAATGTATTACTATAATAGTTGAATGCCCAATGTATTAGTATTGCGACACCAATGTTATAGTAGGCGTAGGCTACACCCAACATTATTCCTGCGAAAGCAGCCTCAGTAGCCTTGCCAACTTCCCAGACAGATGATGGCATTATATGGGCGAGTCCAAAAAATGTTCCAGAGGCAAGAATAAGAGGTAAGAATATTGTCTGGATCCTTTTCTCATCATACTCTGTATCCTTAAGTCTAGACCTTAATGTTGGTATAGGTGAAATAAGATAGTCTACAAACGACAATCTTTTCCTCCACACTCTAAGAAATATTATTGAAAATAGGCCGATAAGTGAAAGTCTAAAACCTATTTCTTCAGATAATGGTGCATGTGAAATAATGCACAAAAGTTCCGCTGGATTCATTTGTGGTAGGCTTCCAGTTTCTATTCCCACATTATATTGGATCCAGTCAATCACAAGCACAATAACCACTGTAATTGAAAAGATTGAGATCGTTGTAGTTAAATTGTTTGAGAAGGGGTCTGCAACGAAAATCCTTTTTTCTTTAAAAAATTTAGAAATCTGCTCTTTACCTGTTACCGCTAAAAGTGCGTAGATTGATAGATAAATGACCCATTCTGAAATAAAAAGGCTTTGTATATTCGATTTAAACGGGAATGCTAGTCCGATAAAAAATATGTAGAATTCCGAACTTTTACCTATAATCTCTTTTCCCATGCTACTATTAAACACTATATATGGTCCAAGTATGAATGAAATGATCATAGTAAATGCTATAAAATAGATTAGTAAATTTGCGACTATGTTAAAGGCTTTAATTACTTTAACAGTCTTTCTTCCATCATCTTCCATTATCGTCAGTTTGTTCCCAAAGTATAAAAAATTTTTTTAAAAAAATATTGTGGGAAATTCTATTGTTCTTTCTCTAATCCAATTGGCCCCCTATAGCCGCATACGGGGCACTCGTATTCTTCTGGGACAAGCCATCCATATATTCCTTTTACAATGGTTAGTTCGCTTAAGCATATTGGACAATATTTTACCCTCTTCTTAATCGGCTTTCTGGTTATTTTTGGCTGTGCTCCCATAACTAATCGCCTACTGTATTTCGATAGAACTTTCCTTGAAGCCTAGGCTGACGAGCTTATCTTTAATTGAATCTCTGTGGTCTCCTTGTAAAATTATTGCACCATTTTTTGCAGTTCCACCGCATGCTAACGCTGTCTTTAGTTGCTGTGCTATCTTTTGTAGGTCATTGTATTTTGGGTCTATTCCCTCTATAACGGTAGTCTGTTTACCGAATCTTCTAACCTCCAATCTAACTGTAATTTTAGAGCTTTCTTTACTTATCTGTTCACAGACGCATAGGTCCTTTGGTAATCCACATACAGGGCAGATTTCCGCCAAAATTTTCCTCTACCATCATATTCTGTATCTTTGATATTTAAATTTTTGAATTTTATAAACTTCCCTACTTTGCATAAAATTTTTTGCAATTTATTTTCTAAGATTATGTGGCCAAAAATTTTTGTAATGTAGGTTAACTTTTGTAAACAAATTGTATATTAAGCCCTATAGGTTAGGGTTGAGTGTAAAGTGGAATGGTGTTTCTAGAAATTTTGGAGTTAGCTAAGATGGTCCTAGAAGTTATAGCTCTAGTTATAACCTTCTCAGCTTTCCTTATATCATATAAAGGATATTCTGTCACAAAAAGGCCTGTTTTTGCAAGACTTTCTTTCGCCTTTATATTTCTTTCAGCAAATTTTATGCTTCAGTTTTTTTCTGACATCTTTAATATTCTAGAATTTTTTAGTTTATCATATTACTCTAGTGTAATATCATCGTTTTTTGAAATGCTAGGCTTCTTCTTTATAGCAGTTTCCCATATGATTAAAGTCTCACAGGAACATAAACTTTACAGTCTAGTGTTGGTACTAGTTATTATAAATCCGGTTGTAGCCTTCAAAACACTGTCACTTTACTTCATATTTTACGCTATACTTGAATCACTTCTATCTTACTCTAAGGTTAGGTCTAAGACGATTCTCTTAACCGTTTTAGGCCTTACTGGTTTCGCATTAAATACATTACTGACTTGGATTTCAGAATTCACACTTTATCCAATAATTTTAAATTTGTTTGCACTAGTTTTCCAAACTTTTGGTATAATTGCATTTTTTGTTCCGATATGGATATATTATAGAAGTGTTAGGTGATATGTGATGAGCTACCGCCATCAGGTTCGAATTGTCTCTGACATCCTTCTTGCAGTAAAGGAGGGACATGAAGATGGCGTCGGTGTAGCTCAACTTATGAGGAAAGCTAACATATCCTATACTAGACTCGTTAAGATCCTTAATGAACTTCTTTCCGTTGGACTTATTGAGGAAATCAGGAGTGAACGTAATAAAAGATATAGGATAACATACTTGGGCCTAGAGTATCTTGCAGAATATGAACGTTTTTCAACCTTTGCAAAAAACTTTGGACTAGAAATTTAAACTATTGTAACCAAAGCAATCGAAGACGCCTTCTTCACGATCTCGTATTCTCTTTGACCTAACAGAGTTCCCCTCTTAGGTTTTCTGGTTTGAATGAGAATAATGTCCGCATTGTTTTCTCTCAAGTAGTTCACTACATCTTCCACTTCTCTGATTGGGATAAGTGCAGGTGTTATGGGTCTTCCAAGCAACTTTATGTACTTGCCCACACTATTATAAAAGTCCTTTTTCCAAGACTTAAACTCTTCAGAAGACTCGACCTCATCAAGTGGTACTGTTGGCGGAAGCTCTATCATACCCAAAACCTTTATTTCAGCATCACTTGTTGAAGCAGAGCTTGTCAATAGGGTTGCAAGAATCATTAAATCTTTTCCAACTTCCTTTTCAAATGTTAAGGCAAATATTTTCTTCAACCTTAAAGGTAAGCTTATTCCTTCTCTCGGAACCTCTACAATTATAACCTTGCATTTTGTCTTTCTTACGACTCTGTCAGAGATTCTTCCAAAGAATTCTATGTAAAATTTTTCTCTATGTGCTGGCATAACAATGTATGAAAAGTTTCCTGTCTCAGCTGTTTTAACAATTTCATCTGAAACTATCTTGTGAGAAAATTTTTCGATAGCCTTCTCTATAACTTCATACTTTACTCTAAATTTTTCAGCAATTCTTTTAACTTCATTCTTGAAACTACTTTTATCCTCTTCATCCGGTGGTTTTACATGAAATATGGTTACTGTACTTCCACTGCATTCTGAAATGTAAAAAGCAATGTATACTGCATTAATTTCATATGAAGTGTAAGATAGTGGTAATAGGATTTTTCCCCATTCAAAGCTTAATTCTTCAACCACTTGCCTTCACCCTCTTTCTGCGTGTCATTGCTAAATATATTATCACACCAATAGTAAACCATGCAAAGCCTAAAACTCTTCCATGCTCATGCGTAGCCACTATCATAATCCAAATTATAAGACATGATATGAAACCTATTAATGGAAGTATTGGAATTTCAAAATTTTTTCCTTTCCATCTTAAGCTTATTGAACCTGGAACCTTCCATCCTGCAACATTTTCTTTCCTAAGCACTATCAATGCCAGGTTAACGTACATGTATGATATTAGTGCGCCAAAGTTGTAGAGAGATGCTACAAGTTCTAGAAGGTCCACGCTTGGAAGAAATATGTTAACCAATATTATAAGTATCGCTATAATAGAGAAGACTATTATAGTAACATATGGTGTACGATAAACCTTATGAATTCTTCTAAATATTTTAGGAGAAAGGTTTAGTCTACTCATAGAAAATGTTACACGAGATACTCCAATAACGCCAGTATTTGTTGAAACATAGCATATCATGAAGCCCATGAATCCAACCCATAAAGCTAATCCTTCACCTATAAAAGGCACTGCTGAAGCTAAAGCTACCATAGGATCTTGTACTCGAGCTTCAGCATTAAAGGGGTCAATTAATGTTACTGAAAGCAGTGATGCAAGGAAAGCTATGATTACCACTGAAACTATTGTAGCCTTTGTGGCTGATGGAATTATTCTTCTAGGTTTCCTTGTTTCCTCAGCCGCCTGAGAAATTGACTCAATTCCAATATAGGATGCCATGCTTAAGGTTACGGCGTAAGTGAAATCTTCCCATGTAGGAATTTTCCCAAAACTTTTTAAACTTTCAATCCATGAAAAAATTTTTCCAGAAACAAGTACCTCATATAGGCCTA
>JACIWG010000038.1 GCA_014361085.1 Nitrososphaeria archaeon | reverse complement strand
AACGCGATTATAGAAGATGTTGAAAGTATACCTTTGGTTAAAAGGGATATTGATCCTTTTAAAGGATGTTGGTCTCTTCCAGGAGGGTTCATAGAATACAATGAAAGGGTAGAGGATGCTCTGGTAAGGGAGGTGGAGGAGGAAACAGGCTTAAAGGTTAAGCCCATAAAGGTTGTGGGCGTATACTCGAATCCAACAAGAAGTCCTGTAAAGCATGTTATAACCATATGCTACTATTGCAGTATAGAAGGTGGTGTGCTAAAGTCTTCTGAAGAAAATGTTGAAGCAAGATTTTTTTCATTAGATCAGTTTCCAGAGGAAATGGGTTTCGACCACAGGATGATGGTTGAAGACTTTCTTGCCCAAAAGTGATGGAGGATGCACTGAACAGGAAAAATTTTTTTCTCAAACTAGCCATTTGATGGTGAAAAATTTTTGGACTATAGTGTTTCTGTCGCCCTCAGGGTTGCTCCAAATTTAAACAGTAAGCAGGTTTATTTTAGGTCAAAATATGATCTGGTTAAAGTTTGTTTCAAATCCCTTTTAAGGGCTTTGGATGGTTTAGACTTTGAGCTTTTCGTGATTTTAGACGGTTGCCCGAAATCTTTTGAAAAAATTTTTAGAGAAAATGTTGGTGGAAATGTTTTGAAGATTTTGAATGTTTACATGATTGGAAACAGTGCAACTTTCCTGCTTCAAATTTTTCTTTTATCAACTCATGCTTCTTCAGAATATGTTTATTTTGCTGAAGACGACTACTTTTACATAGACTCTATCAAGGAAATGCTTGAACTTATGTCTAAAAAATCTTTTATAGACTTTTTAAGCCCATACGATCACCCAGACTACCATTTCAGAAGAGACATTCACCCTTATAAGATCGTATCCTTCAACTATGGTGGAAGGTTGTGGAAGAATGTTATGTCAACATGCTGCACTTTCATGACAAGAAAAAATATTTTAGATGAAACATGTTTGGTACTAGAGTCGTATAAGGATGTTGGAGACCATTTTATGTGGCATCTTTTAACACGCAAGCTTCCGGTCAAAAATTTTATTAAAGTAAACTACCATCCAAGTTACCTTCGTAGGCTGATGTTTCTCCTAAACTATGAGAGAAAATTTTCTAAAAAGCGCGCCTATTCCCTTTGGGCTCCTGAACCAACAATAGCTACCCATATGCAGAAAGGCTGTCTTTCACCGAAGATTGATTGGCGTAAACATTTCAGCAGCATAAATGAAATAATTTTAGGGTGAATGTTTTGTTCTATCATCCTAAGGTTGCTGTTATAATACTTAACTATAATAGTGTAGACTTTCTAAAACCTATCGTCTACAATTCTATAGAAAGCGCCTTAAGCATCAAGTATCCGAACCTAGATGTTGTAGTAGTTGACAACTGTTCAACAGACGGAAGCTTTTGAAGCCATAAGTGAAAGGTTCGGTAGGGACATTATCGCTTTAAGGTTGAATAAAAATTATGGATATTCTGGTGGAAACGAGTTAAGCTTCAAAAACTATGTTTCTGAAAGAGGTTTTCCAGAATATGCTGTTTTCATGAACAACGATTACGTGGTCAAGAACATGGATTTTGTGACAGAGCATGTAAGATTTCTTGAAGGTAGAAATGATGTGCTGTTAGCTAACGGCTACAACCTTCAGGAAGACGGCTACCACATTTCAAACTTAGGCTTCTTCATCGACTCTTTCACGGACATTATTCCACGATACTGTAACTTTAAGGTTTCAGAATGTCCAAAAAAATTATCATATGTAACTTATGCTTCAGGAGAATGCTTTACTGTAAAGGTTAAGCCTGTCCTTAGGTTGAGAAAACATATTTTTTTCACAAAAATTTTCGCATACTGGGATGAAAGCGAGTTAGCCTTAAGCCTCTGGTCTAACGGCTTCCGCTCCATCGCCCTACCGACAGAAGTTGGAATCCATTATGTTCAAAGTCCTTTTCAAAGTTTTCAAACCTAGGCCTATACCTTGCAACAAGAAACAGGCACGCTATAATAAAAAGCTACTTCAGAGGCAAACTCAAAATATATTCGAAACCCGCAGTCATTCGATTTCTTCTCACAATTCCGACAAGACCCTTACAGGCTGCTAAAGGCAAGTTTTTAGCAAAAGCATTCTTTGACTCACACAAAATCATGTTTCATTCATTAGGAAGATTTTGTCCGCTAATAATTGTTCCAAAAAAATTCAGCACATACATAAAGCATTCGACACCCTTTCCAAGAAAAGTTTACAAAAGATTGTTGAACAAAATATCTCTTATGACCGTTAGCGATATCATGCTGAAGTCGAGTCCAATGCCATATGCTATACCAGTAAACCTATAACATAGGATCATGTTAGCCGAAACTTTTAAAGGCTAAAAGGTAAAAGATTCTGTTATGAAGGGTATCATATTACATGGTGGTGCTGGTACTAGGCTTAGGCCTCTAACCTTTAGTGGTCCAAAGCAGCTTATTCCTGTAGCCAATAAGCCTATTAGCCGATATGTTTTAGAAGATTTGAGAAGTGCTGGTATTAAAGATGTTGCTATCGTTTTGGGTGAAACTTTTCCCGAGCTTGTTCAACAATATTATGGTGATGGTAGCAGATTTAATGTTAGCATCAAATATGTTTTTCAGGGTAAGCCTCTTGGTATTGCTCATGCTGTAAGCTTGTGCAGGGATTTTGTTGGAGAAGATTCCTTTATACTATATTTGGGCGATAACCTTTTGCAGCATGGTATTAGAGGATATCTTGAAAATTTTGTTGGAGGAGACTATGATGCATATATTCTTTTGAAGGAGGTTGATGATCCAACAAAGTTTGGTGTTGCAAAATTTGATGGAAAAAAGCTTGTTGCTCTCGTGGAGAAGCCTAAGGTTCCACCAAGCAAGTACGCTCTTGTTGGAGTATACTTTTTCAAGCCAACAGTATTTGATGTGATAAAGGATTTGAGGCCAAGCTGGAGGGGTGAACTTGAGATTACGGATGCACTGCAGCTTATGCTTGAGAGAGGCTATAATGTTGGCTACAGTTTTGTTGAAGGCTGGTGGCTTGACACTGGCAAAAAAGATGACATCCTATATGCTAACTCACTAATATTAGATGAGCATATTGTAAGGGAAATTTTTGGCACTGTTGTAGAATCTAAGGTTGAAGGTAGAGTTTCTCTTGGTGAAGGAAGCAAGCTTGTAAACAGTACTGTACGTGGTCCAGCAGTAATAGGTAGAAACTGTGTTATAGAAGATTCCTTTATCGGCCCATACACTAGCATAGGAGACAATGTAAGCATATTGAACAGTTCAATAGAATATTCTATAATATTAGATAATGCTATAGTAAGAGATGTTGATAGGCTTGAAGAGAGTCTTGTTGGAAAGAACGCTAAAATATTCAAGAACAGGGTGAGAAATGCTGTAAAACTTCATGTGGGAGACTATTCTGAAATAGAACTTTAAAGTTTTTTTGCAAGTAAAACCTTTATTGATTGTCTTCTAATTGGCTGGTGCTAGGTTTGGCTGAGATTATTGTAAAGATTCCCATGGAGGTCAGTGAGGAGCTTTTGGCCAAGCTGAAGAAGGATATTGATGTGGTTGTGTGGCTTAGGCTTGCCAGAGAACTGATGCTGAAGGAATGGGATAAAAGGTTCGCTAAAAGTAATCTAACGGAAGATGAATGTTTAACTCTGGGCAGGGAAGTCAACAGGATGTCTTTAAAGCTTTGGAAAGAAAAGGGATGGATATAATGTGATGCTTTCAACCACCAGCTCTTTTCTCTAAATGATGTTAGTGAACATTTTTTGAAATTAACTGTTGACACTAACATCATGTTCTCATTTTTTAAAAAGATTCTGCTACTAGAAAAATCATAACAATGGTTGATTTATTCGAATTCTATACTTTAAGGTCAAGGTTTGACGAACTTTTTAAGCATAAAGGGGATTTTGCGTTAAGGCTAACATTAATGCCGAAGAATTTTTTAAAACCTTGGATGAAATCAGGATTTTCGTGGAAACAGTAGAGGATGAAGAAATAAGGCAATATGCTGGAGAAGCTAAAAAGCTGGTCTCACATGAAGGGGACATTCCATGTTTTGCTTTAGCACTCGCCTTAAACTCTCCAATATGGTCGAACGAAAAGGAATTCAAGAATCAGAATAGAGTCGAAGTCTTCTCAGCTTCCGATCTAATAGACCCTCTTTCAAAACTAGGAATACAAGTGTAGGAACTGTTCAAACTTACATTTCATCCTCAAAATCTTTTAGGTTAAGCGATAAACTTATTAGCTTACCTTAAAAACATTCGATTATGAATCATGTAAAGGAACTTTCTCTACCAGGTGTAAGGCTTTTTGAGCTTACAAGATTTCCTGACGAGCGCGGCGTTTTCACTGAAATCTTTCGCGTGGACTGGAAAAACCTTTTGGGGGAAGATTCTATAGTGCAGGCGAACTTTTCGATAACATATCCTAACATTGTTAGAGCATGGCATAGGCATGAAAGAGGCCAGGTAGACTATTTTCTTGCAATAAAGGGTTCTATAAAAGTTTGCGCATACGATGAAAAAGAGTCTCAAATGGTTGAAGTTATATTGTCTGAGGACAGGATGCAGCTTCTAAGGGTTCCGGGACACTACTGGCACGGCTTCAAGGTTGTAGGCCCGGAGCCAGCGTACCTCATATATTTTGTGAACAGACTATACGATTACGAGAAACCTGATGAGGTTAGAAGGCCCTGGGATGACCCCCATATTGTTCCAGAGAAAATTAATGGTAGAAGTGATGATCCAAGATGTAATAAGGCTTGGAACTGGTTCTATCCAGTACACAGGTGAAATAATTGCATATCCTGGTAACTGGAGGCTGTGGCTTCATAGGAAGCAATTTCATAAAATACATGCTCAAAAAATACGATGATATTAGAATCATCAACGTAGACAACCTTTCATATGGCTCAAACATAAACAACTTGAGAGAAATAGAAGATGATAGAAGATACAGGTTTGTGAAAGGAAGCATAACCGACACAAGACTGATGAATAATATAGTAAGAGAGGTTGATGCTATAGTCAACTTTGCAGCAGAATCACATGTTGACAGAAGCATTGTTGATCCACAACCATTCTTCAAAAGTAATGTGGAAGGTGTGCTAGTGATTCTTGAGGCCATAAGAAATTCTGGAAAAAATATAAGATTCCATCACATATCAACTGATGAAGTTTATGGCGATGTTTTAGATGGCTCCTTCATAGAGGATGATAGGCTTAAGCCTTCAAGCCCCTACGCTGCCTCGAAAGCGTGCGCTGACCTCCTATGTCTAGCATACTATAGAACATATGGCATAAATGTTACCATAAGCAGGTGCACAAACAACTTTGGCCCATACCAGTTTCCTGAAAAGCTTATTCCAAAAACAGTTATAAGGGCAATGTTGAACTTAAAGGTTCCAGTATATGGTACTGGAAAAAATGTTAGAGACTGGATATATGTGCTAGACCACTGTGAAGCCGTGGACAGGATTCTATTTAATGGTAGGGCTGGTGAAGTATACAATGTTTCAGGAGGAAATGAGCTTGCAAACATTAATGTTGTCGAAAAAATTCTAGACTTGCTAAATAAGCCTAGGAACCTTATAGAGTTTGTTGAGGACAGGCCTGGACATGATATAAGATATAGCCTGAACTCGAACAAAATATTTAGGGAACTAGGCTGGAAGCCAAAGCACAGGTTCGAGGACGCTTTAAAAGGTACAATAGAATGGTATGTGGAAAACGAGTGGTGGTGGAAGCCGTTAGCTGACGAACGAATCCTGCATCCAACACCATGGAAGCTTAAATGGTAGCGGCCATGAACATTCTAGTTACTGGAGCAAGCGGCCTACTCGGCTCAAAGCTTACAAACATTCTTGTAGGCAAAGGCTATAACGTTTATTCCGGATACCTTGGCAACAGGCCAGAATATGGGATTCCAATAAAATTAGATATATCAAACGAAAACGATGTGGAAAAAGTTTTTGAAGTCTCAAAACCAGATGCTGTCGTCCATGCCGCAGCATTAACAAACGTTGACGCATGCGAACTTAAAAGAGAACTTGCATGGAAAACAAACGTTATTGGAACAAAAAACATTGTAAAACTATCAAAAAAGTATAATGCTTTTCTCGTATACATTTCAACAGACTATGTGTTTAAAGGTGATAGAGGCATGTACTGTGAAGACGATGTGCCTGAGCCAATAAACTACTACGGTTACACAAAACTTAAAGGTGAAGAGGAAGTGAAAGGCATGCTTAAAGAATACTGTATCGCGAGAACAAGCGTCATTTACGGTTCTGTTCCAGCGTCAGGAAAAACAAACTTTGTCCTATGGATAATAGAGAAGCTTAGGAAAGGTGAAGTAGTAAACGTTGTAGTAGACCAATACAATTCTCCAACACATAACACAAACCTTGCAGAAATGCTGTCAGAAATAATAGAAAAAAGGATGACTGGAACATATCATTTGGCTGGAGCGACAAGAATAAGCAGACACGATTTCTCAAAACTTGTTGCAGAAACATTTAGCCTAGAAAAAAATCTAATAATGCCGACAACATCAGACAAAATCTCTTGGACAGCACAGAGGCCAAAGGACTCGTCACTAAATATCGTTAAGGCATTAAGGATACTAAAAAGCAAACCCCTAGACATACAAACTTCTCTAAAAAGGTTGAAGCATGAAATGGGCTTCTTTTAAACCTTTTTTACCCTAAGGGAATCTTGTCCTCTAACCTTTTTATCACAAGCCTTTTGCTTAACCTATTCGGTAAAATTGTGTGAGCTATAATCTCTAATGGTGTTAGCCTTATCAATGGTGCATTATCAACTTTTATCCTACAACCTCTCCTCCTTCTCTCTCGTGCATAGTTTATTCCATATACTATCGCTCTCGACACGCTCTCTATGGATTTCTTTCCCACCATTGCTGGGATAAGTCTAAAAATTGATGCTGGTAAAGCAAGTTTTTTGAACCTACATTCTGCTATAAGCCTGAAAATAAGCCTGTTTCTAACATTACATTCGTCAGCCAACATATTATATTTTGTGAATGTGGTTCCACCATAATGTGTTCCTGTTTCAACTGGAACATACTTTGACCTATAGCCTAAACTCCACAACCTTAAGCCTATTAGGTCATCATCCAAGTACCCGAATGCTTCTGGAAAATAGATTTCACCAAGTTTCCTTAGGGCCTTAATCCTGTAAACAGAATATGCTCCACACGTGTAGGTCACATTATGGGGATGTTTCACGTAAGAATGGTTTCTCTTCCCTAACCCTATAGCGTAGGATACTAGAAACTCGTCTAGAAGGTGGCCTGCACAATTTATAGTCCCATTAGGAAATCTTAAAAGGCCTTGAACAGCACCAGCACTCATATCATTTTCAAGAAACTCTACCATATTCAGTAGGCTTTCATTTTCAACTATAACATCATCGTTAACTACAGTAAAGTACTCGCTTTCTCCGTTAAGAAGGTATCCTAAAAGGTTTCCGCCAGCATACCCATAATTTCGGGAACTTCTGTAAAACCTCATAACCCCCCTCTTATCAATCCTCTCCACATTTTCTCTCAAAATCCTATCACTTCCATCATTCGAACAATTGTCTAGTACTAGAATAGAAAGTTTAGGATAATCTAACTCATGCAATGACTTCAAAGACTTTAGAACCAAATCTATAAAATTTATAGAATTATAGTTGATCCAAACTAATGTAACAGGCTTAAACACGGTCTCTCACACTCTAGCTTCTTCTTTTCAAAAAGATTATATTTATAATCTTTAACTAAATCATTGCCATTGCTTCAAAAATTTTGATAAAGTTTAATTAAGAACAAGTTTAGCAAATGATTATAGTAAAAAGGAAATGTTATCAAATTTGTCTGGCAATAGTTTAATTAAATTGTCTCCTGCTCCATAAAAATTGTAGGTATAATAGAAGTTAATAGTACATAATAAAGCTTATATTTGTGGTCTACAATTTTTGCATGAATGTATAAGAAAAATTAGGTTGGCTGGTGCAGTTGAATCTTTTAGGTTGAGCGATAAACTTATTAGCTTACCTTAAAAACATTCAATTATGAATCCTGTAAAGGAATTTCTTAACATAGTGAAAGGGGATTCCCGCAGGCTTAAACTCTCATATGGAATGTTTTCTTGTTTAAAAGTAAACATTTATTTAGGCTCTTGCCCTCATCTTATCTGAAGATGGTCTTGAGCGAATACATTGTAAAGTATGATCCTAGTGCAGACGCACTCTATATTAGGATTCGTGAGGGTAAGGTGGTGGAAAGTGATGAAGTTGGAGATAAAATAATAGTGGATAAGGCTAGAAGTATCAGCAGAAATTAGATTATTCCATGTATAGTAAAACCTAATAAGATTGAAAACTTAACGAAATCACTAGAGCTTTAAAGAAAATAGATAGTAAACTTCTCCTAGTATTTTATAGGCCAGAAAATATAATATAGTTGTGATAACCGCATATATAAGCTCAAAAATACATATAGTAAAATATAAAATCGATGGTATTACAGTTTAATGGGGAAGTAGCTTCGGATCATGTCTGGGTTAAGGCTAAGATCGGTGATCCTGATTGTGGAAAGATTGTTGAAGTTGACGCCCTTGTCGATACTGAGGCGACGTTAATGGTTATTCCACGTAGATTAGCTAATGAGTTAGGGTTGAAAGTGACAGGTAAAGCTGTACCTATGACTGCTGGAGGTAGTATTGAGCTCGAGCGTACTAGAATATGGGTTGAACTTGAGAGTAAGGAGGATTTGGTCTCCGCTGTAGTCTCGAATGTTATTGATAAGGTGCTCATTGGAGTCACAACACTTGAAGTCCTAGGATTACAGGTAGACCCAGTCACAGGAAAACTCAAGGAATGGACACTACTACTATACCAGTCGTTAACGTAGAGCTAGTGCGCAAAAACAAA
Source organism: Nitrososphaeria archaeon (assembly GCA_014361085.1). Classification (GTDB taxonomy): domain Archaea; phylum Thermoproteota; class Nitrososphaeria; order JACIWG01; family JACIWG01; genus JACIWG01. The sequence continues at coordinate 3,864 of JACIWG010000038.1, read as the reverse complement.
AAAATTTTAAGTGTATTGATCTATGTAGTCATTGGTAGACACATGTACCTTCAAGCATTGAAGAGTAGTGTACAAAAATATTTCCTTTAGTCATGAGAATTTCAATTCGTAAAATCCTAAAGTCTGTGATTTAAGAACGATAAACTTAAATACTAAAATCTACTTTTTTATATGTAAATGACTAAGGTAGTTGAAAAAGTTTCAAGCTGGGTCGGAAAGCTTCTGCTTCCATAGATTAGAGAAATTGTTAAAGAAGAGTTTCAAATCAGTTAAAAGTGGCTAATGCAAAGATTACAGCATTAGATTCAAAGGTTGACAAAAACTAAGGCTTTGGAAAGTGAGATAACTTCTTTAAGAAATGAGATGCTGTCGTTAAGGAATGAAATGAATGCAAGATTTGTCTCAATTGAAAAAAGATTGCCTTTAATAGAAAGATTAGCTCAAACAGAAACTGGACTTGAAATGTTAGAAAAGCAAGTAGGAATAAAAGAGTAAAGTTAAGGCTAACATTGCATAAATTTTTCTTTTAAACTCCAATATGTGATGCTATTATTTCGACTAAAATCTAACAGAACATTGCCATGTGCGCAAGACTATGCATAAAATCATAAAAATGATAAGGTTAGGCTTGATATTGGTGCTACTGAAACCTACTTTGAAGCATTATCTCTTTCCCATAAACTTCTAGAATAATCTTTTTAGCCAAGAATACTTAACAAAGAAGACTAGCAGCTGAATAAAAAGAAATAGTGGGAAATTTCTATTGTTAGCTCAATGGTCTATGTGACAGGAATAGGTTAAAAGGCTGACATTGTGACTGGAAACGAGTGTTTAAAAATCTTGAAAACGTGCTCTTCATCAAATGGTTTGCTCACCATATAGAGGCTGTCCCCCAATATGTTTAAATAACAACATATTTTATAACAAATAAAGTGAGCGTATGTCTGGAAGAAAGGTTATTTTATCTGATGAGGATAGGGCTTTGCTTCTAAAGGTTAGTAGCCTTCTTGAGGAAATTCTGGAAACACTCGACATATTGGAGGATAAGGATATGATGGAATCTATTGAGGAAGCGGAGGAGGATGTTAAAGCGGGTCGAGTGAGAAGCTACGAGGAATTCGTTGAGGAGCTGAAGCAGTCTGGAGAAATATAGCCTTAAAGTTACCAAAAGCTTTGAAAAAAGTTTCCGTAAACTTGACATTCAATTAAAGAGAAGAGTAGATGCTGCAATAAGAAACCTTGCAATCAACCCATATGCTGGTAAGCCTCTCCGTGGAGAACTCTCCGGTAAAATGAGCCTAAGAGTTGGAGACTATAGGATCATATACACAATAGATGAATCCAAGAAAGCAATCATACTCTATAATGTTGGCCATAGAAAATCAGTATATGAGTAAATAGCATACTGGTACTAATAGGGATTTAAAATTGTATCATATGCTGACTCTTAGTTTAATTAATTTGAAATATTATTGTGCACAAGACTTAAATTCCTATTTTATCTATACTTAATTGTACCCTGATATAGCTGAAATCATAATACATGTGCCTAAGGAATTGGAGAGTGAAAGAGGAGAGTTAGAGCGTAAGCTGCGTGAGCTTGTCGAATTCGAGGTTAAGAGGAATAAGATTATCAAATTTTTTGAAGGCCTAATGGAAGGAACTCGACAGTTGAGTGAAAAGGAAGTTGTAGAATTTTCTAGAAAGTTTAAGGAAGCTGGAGTAAACGAGTTAAGGGACGAGGGCCTTCTTTTGCAACCTTAGTTGCTGACGCCAACATACTATTCTCTTTCTTTAACTCAAAGTCGAAGGCTAGAGGAGTAGCATTATCAGAAAATATTATCCTTTATTCACCAATGTTCCTGCTAAAGGAAATTGAAAGGCATAGGAAAGAAATTAGGGATAAGTTTGGATTAAATGGAAAGCAACTCTTTAACTCTAGAACTGATAAAAAATGTTGTAAAATTGTTCCTCTAAGCGATTTAAAGAGTTTATTAAGCAAGCTAGAAAAAATTTCTCCTGATATGAGTGATTTACAGTATATTGCCCTATGTTTAAAACTTGGTCTACCATTATGGTCCAATGATGCTAGGTTAAAGAAGCAATCTTAGGTTAAAGTATTTTCAACAAGAGAACTAATAGACTTTTTGTCTAGAAAAGTGTGATGGTCCTTAAAAGGTAGCAGTTATTGAAGAATCTTATAAAGAGTGTCTATACTGATAGATGGGAAAAGGATAATTAAACTAATGAAGCTAAGAGTGTAGTTTTCAAATATTGTGAGATCGGCTACAGCATTAAAGATTAATAGTAGGTGTCATTGCAAAAAGTTGTTTGTAAAAAATGTCTCGTTCTCTGATACCCTATTTGAATCATGTCGAGTTAAAAGGATTGAAGGTATGGAGATGATTTGTATAACTATGGGAAGTTAAGGTCCTAGCTATTTTTGAACTGTCTTTATTTTTTTAGCTTTTACTCCCGTCGTAGGTGTTTTTTAAGGTATGAGAATGTTTTATGAAGGCTAGGAGAATACTAGAGATGTGGAGGTTACAGTTGTTCTCTTTGCTGGATGAATGGAGTGTTCTTTTTTGCCTGATCATGATGGTTTAAGTGTAATGTCTGTTGCCGTAGGCTCAATATATCTTCTCCTACAAAACATTGTTTCAACCGTTATTAGAGTCTTAGGCTATGCTTTCATGGCTAGGTTGGTTAGTCAGGGGGAGTAGGTGTTGTAGCCGGTGTAACATTGTTTTATTCTCTCGTTCAGGTTCTTGTTGACTTCGGATTAAACTCGTCTATTGCTAAGTTTGTTTCAGAAGATAGGTCAGGAAATAATCAGCGTGTTTAATAAAATTAGAAAAAAAATGATTTATAGAAGGCTAGGTAAAAGGGATTTAAAAGTATCACTTATAGGTCTTGGAACAGGTCAATTTGGAGCAAAATCATGGGCTATGGTATTTTGTTTTGCTAGCTCAATATCTACTGTATTTTTGATGGCATCATTCTATAAAAAGGAGAATTAAATATATTTTTTAACCGTGTTATAGTTTAGAAATTTAATTATAATAAATTAATTGCTACTTTTCATAAATTGATTCTCTTTTGCCTATATGGGTTATAAAAATTATTCTTTGTTTTTTGTCGACAACAAAAATGACCCTATATTCTCCAATTCGGATTCTGTAGGCTTTATCTAAACCCTCTAGTTTTTCAATGTCGAGTTTTCTTAAAGCTATTGGATAATCTTCAAGCTCAAGTAGTACTATTTTTTAAGGTCTCATCTTTTACGCTTTGCAGGAACTTAAGTACTTTTTTGTGAGCAAGAATTTTAAAATCAGGCATTTAATAATTCCTCTAAAGTGGCATATTCTCCCTTCCTTATTTGCTCAAGTGCATTTTTAATTTCTTTAACTTCTTCTTCACTCAATTTTGTTTTTGGCAGCTCTCTTACTATTAATTCTTCTATCAACTCTTCAATAAATTCTATTCTTTGGCTTAACTTTTTAACTTCTTCATATACCATACTTAAAGTAACTTTATTCATCTTCCCATTATCATATAATATTGACTATAATTTAAGTTTTGTTAAACTAATGAAAAATTATGGTGATAAAAAATCAAACGCGCTAGCCTAATATTATTATAATTTTGGTTAGGATAAATTCGATAAATTCATATTATATAATATTTTATGAAGGTTTATAACTTTTGTAATGGCCTATCTTCACTTTCTCCTGTCTTTTCTAAAGCTTTATCTCCCTTCTTAGTCTTTTATTATCAATTAATTGCAGCCGTCAAATAATTGTATTTAATCCTAAACTAGCTAAAGTTTACTCGAACAACCTCAACACATACTTTGCAAGAATG
>JACIWG010000037.1 GCA_014361085.1 Nitrososphaeria archaeon | reverse complement strand
TAAAAATTTTATGCAGAAATATATACCATAAAATTATAATATTTTCAAATTTTTAAAATAAGTTTTTTACTGTAAGAAAAATTTAAATAATATGTTCTTTAATATTATTTGAAGGTGAATTCTATGAGTTGGAAAAGCATGTTTCTTGTTTCAACAGTTTTGGCCTTGATATTCCTGGGAAGCACGATCTACCTTCTTATGACACCCGCAGCTGGTGTAACCACTGTAACAAAGACGGTAACACAGACTTCTGGGAAGGCTCAGCCTTGGCCCTATGAGGGTAAAGTCTGGGTTCCAATATTGAACAAGTATATGTCCTATGAAGAAATTGTTGATGAAATAAAGAAGGAGGGTTCTATAACGATTGCAGACTGGACCTATTGGGGTCTTGTTGACACATACTTTATACCATCATTTAAGAATTATGTGAAAACCAAGTATGGTGTTGATATTGAAGTAAAGTTTGTTGGCACACAAGAGGCTAAGGGTGGCTTTATGTATCAACTTTACTCCGCATACCAAGCTGGACTACCGGCACCATATGATGCAATGCATATAGAAATAAACTTCTTTGAAGAGGCAAAGGCAAAAGATGTTGCTGAACCGTTTCTGCCTTCACCGCTTGTCCCGAACCTAGCCTTTGTAGACCCAGTTTTCATATTTGCACCATATGGTGTGCAGTTCCAGCAGCATGCGATGGTTACACCAGTATTTAATTTAGAAAAGACTGACTTTGTTAAGAGCTGGCTTGACCTCGCAGACCCAAGACTTAAGGGTAAAATCACATTATGGTCCCTTTCAGATAACGGTTTCTGGGCGTTTTTGGCTACTGTTGCAACAGCTTTGGGATACGATTACAAGAATCCTGATCAAATGAACAAGGCAATAGAATGGGTTGCAAAAAACATACATCCAAATGTATTAAAGTATACAAGTGATGAGGCGGAAATAATTGAATTGTCTGAAAAAAATGTTACATGGATAACAGCATACTGGTGCTGTAGCTATGAAATGGAGCAGGCTGCTGGAAACAAGTGGCTTGGTCCCAAGCTTCTTGAACCATTCATGCCAAACTTGCCTGGTGTTGTATGGATACCTAAAAAGGCTCAGCATCCAGTCTTAGCCCAAATATATGTTGACTGGCTTCTTAGCAAGGAATTCCAGTTCCCAGACATCAATTCTCCAGGCTTTAAGGAGCTTAATCCAACTGAGGCAAAGAAGCTTTGGGCTGGGATGATCGAAGGCCCACTTGGCCCATACTATGAACAGTTTATACCCGACTGGTGGGGTGGAGAAGAAAACTTTTACAAGGTTTTCCCAACACTAGACCAGTACAAGAAGTACATTTACCCATCTATGCAGATTCTGGACTGGGAATACATTAACGCGCATGCTGAAGAATGGATCTCATACTACCAGAAGCTTATAGGTGGATAGCTTCTGGCCCCTAAAAATTTTTTGGTAGAATATTATGAGCGAATATTTTGAAAAAATTAAGCCAATAATATTTATTATTCCAGCCTTAACATTTGCAGTCCTATTCTTTATTATACCCTTCATACTACTATTCTATGTTAGCTTCACAAAGGGTTCAAGCTACTTTTTTCAACCAATATTCACTTTAGAAAACTATGTTAAGATAACAACCAACTATATTCCAGACTTCAGGAATACGCTTATGTTGGCCGCCCTTTCTGCAACATTGGATGTTATTGTAGGCTACCCATACGCCTACCTATTACTTAGAAAGGTAAGGTTTCTTTCAGACTTTTTTAGGTCTATTTTGATGGTTCCATTGCTTGGAGAACTTTACATAGCATACGGTTTCTGGTGGCTTTTTCTGCCGAAGGGTCCATTCTCTTTCTTTCTCGAATCAATAGGCATATCTCCTTTTGCCATACTATATACTCCAGTGACTGCCGCATTGGCTCTCGCAATATACACTCTACCATTCGCTGTCCTACAAATGGGTATAAACATAAGCCAAATAGACCCTGTCTTAGAGGAGGCTTCAAGCTGTCTTGGAGCAGATCGGTTTAGAAGGTTCATACATATTCTACTTCCATTGAGCTTGCCTGGTCTTATGAGTGGCTGGTTCATGGCATTTGGATGGAATATTGGCGCATACGCTATACCATATTTGATGGGCGGTGTTGTAGTAGGCCAAAGGGTTCTATCAATACAGATTCGCATGGTAGGACTTCTGATGATGAACTATGGTCTCGCAGCCGCACTCGCCTCATCCCTAGTAATTATATCACTAATATTCACATTAATTTCACTTAAAGTTTCTAGAGGTGTATTGATTTGAGTAAAAAAATTGAAATTTCAACTATAATATCATATATTTACATAATCTTTGTATCAATACTAATATTTATTCCCTTTATGGTCTCATTTTGGCGTTCACTTTGGTCTCCAGAGGGCGAGATTGGTTTATCAAACTATTTTAGTATGGCGGGAGTTTTCTGGCCTAGGGTCTGGTTAAGCCTCCAACTTTCGCTTATAACTGTTGTACTGGATCTTCTTATAGCAATACCTGCTGCATACTCTTTAACAAGATATGAGTTTAGAGGTAAGAGGCCTATACTTCTTACTAGGATTTATTGTAACATATACTACAGGTTTCCTTCCCATGATGTTATTATCTTCTATAGTTGCCTTTAGAAGATTAGAAGTTTCATATGAGGAGGCGGCAGCATGTTTAGGTGCTACAGGTTTGAAGAGGTTTATCTATATTGTTCTACCACTTATAGGTCCAGGTATAACTTCAGGTATACTCTTAACCTTCGTGCTCTCATTTAATGAGTTTATAACAGCCTTTCTTCTAGCTGGTCCAACGGGCATCTTAACCGCACCTGTGAAAGTGTTCGATGATATATCACATGCTGGTATGCTCGGTTTTGTTGCAGCGGAAGCTTCAATCTTGCAGATAATATCTTTAACAATAATATTTGTGTACCTGAAAATTGTTGGAACAAGATACCTGAAGGGTACTGTCTTCTTCTAAAATTATTCACCTAATCCATCTAACACTGCTCTTACATTTTTTTCTGATACAGTTAAACCGAGTCTTCTAAACGCTATAATTACTGGGCCAAGGATTGGCTGGTCACCTACAAGTGGTCCTTTTAAAATGGCGTTTGGAATATTTTCTCTAATAGCTTTGATAAAAGATTCTCTCACAGTATTTGACCTGAAAACTCCACCTAATCCTCCAACTATTATCCTATCATCTGCCATGTTAAGCTTTCTAACAATACATAATATTGCTGAAGCCAACTCCCTTCCAGCATCCTCTAATATTTCAATCGCAACTCTGTCTCCTGCAGAAGCAGCCTTATCAACAATCTTTGCAATTCTTGAAATTTCTGTAGGGTCTCCTTCCAGCTCCTTGTAAATTTTATGCAGTATTTCAAGCTCCTCCCTTACTCCAAAGTATTCCATAATCATTTTAGATAAGATTGTTTCTCTACCTCTACCATCATGTGCTCTAGAGACAGCGTTTAATGCTTTGACCGCTATCCAGTAGGCGCTTCCCTCGTCACCAATAAGCCAACCCCAACCGCTTGACCTCATTCTTTCACCATACCTGTTTACTCCGTAAGCTATGCTCCCTGTTCCTCCAATAACTGCTACACCTGGTTCACCCCAAGTTATAGCATAGTATGCTGCTACTGCATCATGTTCGATCAAAACCTTATCCTTTTCGATACCGACTTTTTCTATAACCTTCCATGCGTTCTCCCAATCCTTTGGCGTATCAAGGTCAGCCCAGCTTATAGAAATTAACCTAACATCCTTAAATTGTATGTTTGAAATTTTTAGGCACCCTTCTATAGCCTCTCTAACATTTTTTACAATAATCTCCTCCTTCAACCACATTCCAGAAGGCCCTGCTATGAACTTACCGAAAACTTTCCCGCTCTCGTTTAAAGAAACCGCTAACGTTTTAGTTTTACCGATATCCATGCATAGGATGATCATGCCTAAAACCTTGGTATGTATCTGGAAAGGTTTCTAGGCCTATCCGGGTCTCTTCCTTTACCTACTGCATAATAGTAGGCTAAAATTTGTAATGGAATAATAGACAGTAATGCTTTACATTCAACACTATATTCTGTAGGAATTTCTATAATATTTTCTCCAAATTCTTTTGAATCAGTTATCAATATTAGGTCAGCGCGCTTGCCAGTAAACTCTGTAACAAAATTTTTCAGATAAGAATTGTGTTCTCCAAGAAAGCATGAGATAACCAACGTCTGCTTTTCACCAACACTCGCCATTGGACCATGTCTGAATTCAAGAAGGTGAAGTCCCTCTGTCGCAGCATATGACGTTTCCTTAATTTTTAACGCACCCTCTAATGCTATTGGATATGATGGTCCAGAACCTAGGAAAACGAATCGCTCCACATTCTCAGCAACAAGCCTATTTGAAATGGGTATAATTTTATCCTCTCCCCTTAAAAGGTTTTCAGACAAGAAAACTAGTTCCCTACTTTCTTCTAAAAGCTTATGTCGTTTGCCTGAAATTTTTTCACTTAAAATTGTTGAAAACAGTGCTGTAGCAAAACAGAATGAAGTGAAACTTTTTGTCATAATAATACTCTTTTCTTCTCCAATGTCAAGTAAAATTGTTTCGTCTGTAGCATCGAATATTTTACTTTCTTTTTCTATTGTGAACCCTAATGTGTGCGCACCTCTTTTCTTACAATTTTCAAGAGCTGTCACGGTTTCAGCAGTCTTCCCTGACCTTGATGTTCCAACAACTAGACTTTTTTCATCAACTATGTCCATGAAGTTGATTAAAAGTTCTGATGATGGGAGCGCGTAGGCTAAAATATTGTCGTTTTTAAGAAGCGGCCATACTCCATATAGTGCTGCATAATATGATGAACCGCATCCAATGAAGAATATCTTTTTAAACCTGTATTCAGAGGCTTTTAAGCTATCAAAATTTTTTGTCTCCCCTAAAACGGATTTTAGTGCAAAAGGTGTTTCCCTTATATCTTTTATCATATTATACTCTTTCAAGACCATAACATTATTATCCAACTATAATTAAATATATTAAATTTTCTATGTCTTTAACGTAGAGTTTAAATTTTCTTTAATTCTAAGAAATGTGTATGAGCAAAATAGTTGAAACTTACAAAAAATATATTTTGGATACTATAGAAAAAGTTTACCTGGAGGAGTATTCTTCAATCGAAAAGGCATCTGACTGCATTGTAGATTCTATAGCCTCCAATAAGCTTGTATACATATTTGGTACAGGGCATTCTATGATGCTTGCTATGGAAATGTTTACTAGGTCAGGTGGGCTTGTACAAGTTTATCCTTTCCTTGACCTAAGTGTATCAGGCTATAATGGTGCACTTAAAGCAACATATGTTGAAAGGCTTTCAGGCTATGCTAAGGCACTATTGGATTACTATAATCCTGAACCTGGTTCAACATTGATTATCGTATCCAATTCGGGGAAAAATGCTGTTCCAGTTGAAATGGCTTTTGAAGCAAAATCTCGGGGTATTAATGTTATAGCATTAACATCTCTTGAATATTCAAAAAGTGTTCCAGCATCAAACCCGTTAAATAAGAAGTTGTATGAGGTTGCTGACATTGTTATTGACAATAAGGTTCCAACAGGAGATGCTGCCGTAAATGTTGAAGGCCTGGATCAGAGGATGGCTCCTCTTTCCACGATCGTGAACTCGTTTATACTACATTCTATAGAATTGAGGGTTGTAGAAAAGCTGATGAAAAAAAATGTTAGGCCAAAGATATGGATGGAAGGTAATGTTCCAGGTGGAGACGAACATAATATAGCATATTATAAAGAATATTTTGGAAGAATAAAGCCACTATAACCTTATCAGTGCCTTAACAACCTTAGCTGTACCTTCTCCAAGATTAACAATCCTATATCTTCCAACACTCGCTGGAACAGTCAGCGTGTCCGGAAAATCCAGTATATACTTTTTACCATCATCAGTTGTAACCAAAACCTTATCTCCTTCAACAAGGGTTAGCATATGAAATTGTCCAAATGTATCATCTTCAATTTCCCTCCTGAACTCTAGCCTATGCGTCTTAAAATACATGTCTTTCCTCTCTCCTATAACATATTCTGCCCACCCTTTACCTTTCCTTAAAAGTTTAGGCTCCTGCCTCAAATTTTTAAGAACCCATTTCTCTCTCCTGTAACTTTTCAGAACCTTAAAGGAATGTTCAAGATGTATTGCACGGAGGCTTCCATCTAAGTCTGGTCTAAGGTAATCATATATGTGGAACGTGTACCCTGAACTATATGCACTTATCCCCCCATCTATTTCTAGAACAACCTGGTTTCTTCCGGAAGCATGAACTGTACCCGCTGGTATTAGGAAATAGTCTCCAGGTTTTGTGGGAATACTGAAAACGTAGAGATTGTGATCAAATGGAGTATGCTCTTTTTCAGCCACTAAAGCTTTCTCATAAAATTCTCTTATATCAGCATTTTCTCTGAGTCCAAGATATGTTCTGGCATCTTCTGCCGTATAAACTATATAATAGCTTTCATCTTGCCTTATTTTTTCATTAAACTTTTCCCTTAAATATTTTCCGCTTGCATGAACTTGTATAGCCATATCTCCTCCACTGATTTGGTCATCATACCAGTAGGTGAATGGAAATTCTCCACCAAACTTTCTATTCACTTTCTCACCCAATATCTTGCTTGGATATGCCCAAAGAAGGTTTTGGAAAGGTATTTCAATCAAAATCTTCTCATTAACAACTATTCTTATACTATTCTCTGACGCAACTATACATCCTTGCCCAGAATTCTGCATTTCCTTAGGAAGCTTCTTTATTCCCTTTAACCAATTTCCTCCCCATGTCACAGGATAATATAATGGTTTTATTCTAAAGGGCTGTTCAGCCACCTTTGAAAGAATGAAATAGTATACATCCTTAGGGACAGCTTTCATATTTTCTATACTATTGCATTCTACATAAAAATCTGTGTGCTTTAAAATGTACTTTTTGTGAGCATCAAGCACCGGCCCATCCACGTAATAGAATCTCCTCATAAGCTGATGTACTGGAATCTTATTGTCACTTCCAATGAAATATACTGGCTTCTTTTCTGAACTATTAAATAATGTTTCCCTTGTTATATCAAAATAGTATATCTTGTCATAGACTTTTCTAAGTGAAGGGTTTGCCGAACCTGAGCCTATGCATACGATTGCATCAACTTTTCCACAATTCTTTAAAACTTCACTTTTAAGTTTCTGAACTTCTTCTATTTTAAGAAGTTTACTTAGCCTTCCCCTGTAAACGTAGCCAAAACTTTTGTCAGCTGAAAGAGCTTTGTCGACAACCTTATTCAATACATTAGTATCATAGTATTCTAGAAAATTGTACACCATTATCTTTAGTTTGCCTTGCGATTTACTATTCAGCCTTGAAACAATTTGGTTCCAATCTATTCCAAGATATCCGTCAAAGGCAATCCTGCACCCCCTATTCCTCTTTTTATTAAACTCCACTACCTCCCCTATTAGAGTTTCTACAAACTTATCTAACCCAACCAATATACTTTCAATCTTCTCTTGTGGAATATTTACATTATTGTCTGCCTCCTCTATAGAATAGTATATTGTCATGGGAAAGACTACTAAATTTTTGAAATAAAAATTTTTATTATAAAATTTTTTAACAAATTGATGGTGGCCAATTAAATTGAAATATTCTAATATCTTTTTAGCTGTCGAATGTGGAGCATCAAATACTGTTTCCGCAATATTTGATTCAAGAGGTAATGTTTTCGGTATGGGTTTTTCAGGCCCAAGTAGTCATCATGTTATGAGCATTAAAGATGTTAAAGAAAACTTGCTTTCATCAATAAAAAATGCTTTTAGCTCAGCTGGTATAGAAGAGCATGCTCTAGATTCAGGCTGTTTTGGTGTAGCAGCTCTAGACACTAAACAGGATCTTGAAGTTTTCACAAAACTTTTAAGTGAATTGAATGCGGTTAAGAAACCAATTATTGTAGGAGATCATGTGACAGCATACTATACGGTGACCTATGGTTATCCGGGTATTGTCGTTATTTCTGGTACCGGTTCAATAGCATATGGTGTAAATGAGAAAGGTGATGCTGCTAGGTCAGGTGGCTGGGAATGGCTTGTCAGCGATGGTGGTAGCGCATACTTTATCGCAAAAGAGGGTCTTACTATGGCTGTAAAATCCTATGACGGCCTATGTGAAAGAACGGTTCTGTTGAAGCTTTTTATGGAAGGCTTTGGTGTGAAAGAATTCGATGAGTTTATTGAAAAGATTTACGAAGACACTGGAAAGACTAGGATTGCATCACTTGCACCCATTGTTGTTAAAGCCTATCAAATGGGTGACAGGGTTGCTAAGAAGATTATTGAAAGTGCTGGTGAAGAACTTGCCCTTCTAGCATATTCTGTTGCAAAAAAGTTGGGAATGGAATCCTCTAAGGTTACCGTTGGATGTGTTGGTGGCGTATTCAAGTCTGGGCCAATAGTATGGCAATATTTTAGACGTTATGTCAAACGCTTTTTGCCAAAAGCTTTAGTAAAGAAACCTAGTCCAACCACAATTGAAGGCGCAATCCTATTATGTTTGAAAGAAAATAATTTTAAGCTTACAAAATCGGTAGTAAATAGGGTTAGAAGTGGAGCCAGAAAATTTTATAGAAAATAAACTATAATATTGGTCTAAAGTGATGAGATTATATGGGCAGTCGAAATATTGTTATTGATGCCATAGATTTTAATGGTCCAGAACGTGTTCCACTATGGTTCACTGAGCTAAATGAAAGTGATGTGCTTGAGGTTCAAGCAAATTTTGTTGGCAAATATGCTAGATCATGGGATCCATATCATGGAATTTCAGGTTTAGACGAATGGGGTTGTTATTGGTCTGTTCCCTCAGTTAATGAATGGAGGACAATGGGAATGGTTACTGGTCATCCTCTGGAAGATTGGAGAAATTTAGATGTTTACGAGTTTCCTAAACTTAAAATCGTTTTAAAATCTTCTGATGGCGAACATGTTTTTAGGGACAAGTATTCGGTTGGAAGTGTACCTTTCACACTCTTTGAGAGGATGCATTTTTTGAGAGGCTTTAAAAATCTTCTACTAGACTTCTACAAATATCCTGAAAAGGTGTCAGTCTTAGCTGACAATGTTCTTGAAGTGCAAGAGAACCTTGTCAAGCAATGGAGTGAACTTGATGTTGACGGTATATTTTTTACTGATGACTGGGGTTCACAGCAAGGTCTCTTTGTTTCCCCAAACGTATTTAGACAATTTTTTAAGCCAAGATATAAGGTTCTTTTTGACAAAGTACATGAGTATGGTATGCATGCAATATTACATTCTGATGGAAAAATTCACCCTATTATTGAAGATTTTATTGACGTAGGTTTGGATGTGATTAACATTCCTCAACCAACATCACTATTCACTTTAACTTTTTTGGGAGAGAATTTTGGTGGAAAAATATGTTTTCTAACATGTGTTGATAATCAAACAACAATATACAGTTCAAATGAAAATATTAGGTCTGAAGCCAAAAAGATTGTCGACTGCCTAGGAAGGTTTAACGGCGGCCTAATTGCGGGATGGATTGACCCATGTGATACTATAGCTTTGAAGGTTCCATTAGAAAACATTAGAGCTGCATGCAAGGCCTTCAAAGAGTTCGGTTTATACCATAAAAGTATGGGAAGCAGTTAAAGGAAACCTAGCTCCTTTCTCCTATCTATTGTCGCCTCAGCCTCTGCTCCAGTGCTTATTATGGTTACAGGAACTCCTGTAGCATCCTCTATTCTGTCAATCATTTTCTTAGCCTCACTAGGTAGCCTGGAAAATTCACGCAAATTTTTTGTCTCAGGGAAGAGTACATCAAATTTTGTTATAGCAATCTGTGTTGCAGAATTTAACATTACAGCCCTTCTCGCTAAATCAAAGTTGAATGGTGCACTCCTCCTAATCCTGCCAGTGACAGTAGCCTTCTCAAGCCACCCTCTTTTTTCAGCCTCTTCAGGAGGCAGTTCTCCAGGCAAGTCTCCTCCCCCAACCCTTGTAACGTAAGCCTTGAATACTACTATAACATCGTCCACAGCCTTTGGCCCTATTCCTACATCCGAGCATATTGCTGAAGCGGTCACATCCTTTGAAGTAACAAATGGATATGTTCCGTGAAATAGTGAAATGAATGTTCCCTGTGTTCCTTCAACATGCACTGTCTCTCCTTTAGCGATTGCCTCGTTAACTAAAAGTGGTACATCGTCAACATACTTCGAAAGCGACTCAATGTCTCTGCAAACTTTGCCAACCCTTTTTACTCTGTCAACATTTGCTGGACCGCATCCTGTTCCAGTAGTACCTATCTTGCCCTTTAAATAAGCGTCCGCCCTATCCATTTCAATATGTTTTTCTTCTATGACTCCACATTGTCTGTCAACTTTAACCCTATCGTGGGCGCTGAAGGTTTCAATTTCCCTTAACAGAACGTTCGGGTCTACAAGTACACCTGGTCCAATCATAAGCTGTGTACTCTTATTTATTATGGCGCTTGGAAGCATTCTTAGCTTAAACTCTTTTCCTTCAAAAACTACTGTGTGTCCAGCGTTTGGGCCTACTCCACCTCTTACTGCTATCTTCGGATTATCCTTTAGGGAAAGATATGACATTATCTTACCCTTTCCCTCATCTCCAAAAAATCCTCCTACTATAACTGTGCAGGTCATTTTCCAACATCTCTTTGGTTGAGTAAATTTATAATATAAAGGTTAAAACCATTATACTTTATAGCATATAATGTGAAAACATACGGTAAACTTGGTGAAAACCTGTTAAAAAAATATGTTTTCCCATACTTTGGAGTTAGGCATGAAGATGTTGTCGAGTCAGCTGGCATAGGTGTCGATTTTGCTGTAATAAGATGCTCGAACAAGTTTATGATAGTTTCAACCGACCCCATAACTGGTGTTTCAAAAGATATTGGATGGTATGCGATTAACGTGAACGCGAACGATGTTGCAACAAGCGGTAATAGGCCAAAATTTGTTGTGAACGTTATACTCTTATCAGATCATGAAAAACCTTCTTCGATAAAGAAGATTTCTAAGGACGTGGATGAGGCGTGTAAGCTATTGGATATTATGGTTGTAGGCGGCCACAGTGAAGTCGTCAAAGGAATCAAGAACACGATTCTTGTTGTAACAGCCTTCACTTTTGCAGAAAAGTATGTTACAGCAAGAAATGCTGTAGAAGGAGATGTGATCATGATGACTAAATTTGCTGGCCTAGAAGGTACGAGTATACTTGCAAGAGAATACATGAACTATCTTACCAGTATAGACAGCTGGACCTTAAAGAATGCTTTAAACATGATTAAAGAAATTAGTGTTGTAAAGGAAGCTGAAACAGCCTTTTCAACAGGATATGTTCATGCAATGCATGATCCAACTGAAGGTGGCGTGATTGGAGGAATATATGAAATGAGTGTTGCCTCAAACCTTGGCTTTAAAGTGTACGCTGAAAGGATTCCTGTTGCAGAAGAGACTAAAAAAATTTGTAGAATATTAAATGTGGACCCGCTAAAGCTGATCAGTTCAGGTGTACTATTGATGGCAGTGGACCCTAAAGGTGAAATGTATGTGAAAGAGGAGTTAGAAAAGAATGGTGTAAAAGTTTCCAGTATAGGCTACTTTATTAAAGGTGAACGCCTTATCACCAGTAGAGGAAAAAGCTTTGTCGTTGAAAAAAGTCCTGTAGACGAACTGTGGCGTCTGAAGAAGAGGATTTTATAGCCCAAACCTTCTACTCCTCTTCTGATAAATTCTTATTGCCCTCATCAAATCAATTTTTCTAAAATCAGGCCAGTATACGTCAAAAAATACGAGCTCACTGTAGGCGCTCTGCCAAAGAAGGAATCCACTTAACCTTTCCTCTCCAGAAGTTCTTATGATCATGTCCGGCTCCGGGTTTGGAAGATGCGAAGTGTAAAGATATCTTGAAATCAACTGCTGGTTTATATCATCAACCTTTATCTTGGACTCTAATACATCTCTTGCCACACTTTTAACCATGTCTATAATCTCTTGTCTTCCACCATATGCCATAGCTATGTTCAAGAAAAATGAATTATATTCTTTTGTAGCTTCCTCAACCTCCCTTATTAGCTTCTGTACCTTTTCCGGAAGAAGTTCAATCTTGCCAATAAACTTGATCTTCACCCTGTTTTCATGAACTTCTCTACTATCCTTTATCTTCGAAAGATATTCTTCAGTTAAAGATATTATGTGCTCAACTTCAACAGGGTCTCTTTTCAAGTTCTCTGTGGAAAGAACGTACAAAGTCATGGTCTTTATTCCTAAACTTTTAGCCCACTTTAGAACCTTCTCGGCAACCTTTGCTCCAAACTCGTGGCCAACATGTGGAGGTAACCCTCTTGTCACCGCCCACCTCCTATTACCATCCAATATTAGTCCTACATGTGATGGTACAGGTTTTCCATTAATCTGCTTACCTAACCAGTACTCGTAAACCTTATAAACTCCCACTATTTCCAGAATCTTCCTTAACATCTGACGTCTTCCTCTTCTCACTCACCCTAATATATGCGAACGAGATTAGAACAAAAAGCAGTGATAGGCCTATTAAGATTGTTGAAACAACTGAAAACGGGTTCCTGTTAGGGTCTTTTAGAACCTGAGAAAGTTCTAGAAATGGGAAATAGAGTAGCACAAGCGTTACAATTCCAACCGTGTACCTGAAAACCCTATATACTGTACCTTTTATGAGAGAATGAAGTATGTGTCCAACATAATAT
>JACIWG010000036.1 GCA_014361085.1 Nitrososphaeria archaeon | reverse complement strand
AAGATGAAGGGTGATATTATAAGGAATAGTATGTAAACTAGTAACCTAGTATTTTTTAGTATAGCAGTAGAGGGCGCCCGCATAATTTTTCGCACATATACCATAAATTTATAATATAATTAAATTTTAAAATTATGAAAATGTTGGAGGGAAAGATTGCAACTCCTTTCCATTAGTTTAAAAAGATATGGACCATTTAATCTAGAACATTGCATGTGTAGTGGGCAAATTTTCGGATGGACAAAGTTTGGTAAAGGATGGTATGGATTTTTGAATAATACACTTGTAAGACTTTCGCAAGAAGAGGAAAAGTTAATTGTTTATTCAAATAGAGAATTAGTAGAAGAGGATGTAATAAATTTTTTGAACTTGGATGAGGATGTGGAAGAAATTAATAGAAAAATTAATGTTAACGATTTCATAGAAAATGCAATAAAGCTATATTCTGGTATCAGGGTTTTGAGACAAAATCCAGTGGATGCAATTATAGAATTTATTTGTGCACAAAACAAGAATATTCCTGCAATAGAGAAAACCATTATAAAACTTTCTAAAATGTATGGAGAAAAAATAGAAATGGATGGCATAACATTCTTTAAACTACCTACTATCGAAAGGTTGGCTAATAGTTCATTAAAAGAACTTTTAGAAACAGGGCTAGGATACAGGGCAAAATATCTCCTTGATACTGCAAAAAAGATTACAAAAGAAGATAACTATATTGAAAAAATCAGGAGTATGGAATATATTAGTGCGTTAAATGCACTGACTTTAGGGGAAATGAGATTGTATGGGGTGGGGTTAAAGGTTGCTGACTGTATACTTTTGTATGGATTTCATAAGCTGGAAGCGTTCCCGATAGATGTGTGGATTCTTAGAGCATACCCTTACGCTTTAAAAGGATTTATTGACAAAAATTTATGTAATATAAATGGTTTCAGGAAAACAAAGTTGGGTAGAAAAGAGTATTTGCTATTGGGTAATATTGCTAGAAAGGTTTTTGGAAAATATGCAGGATATGCACAACTATATATTTATATGGCAAGTAGAAACCTATTTGGAAGAAGTAAGAAATTTTAGTAGACTTCTTGAAAGCAGTCTTGCTATTCTTATTGGTTCAGGTACTGCACCCTGTAAGGTGAACTTGTCTATAATATAGGATGCACTATCTTCATCTATTCCAGCACATCTTATGAACACCTGTTTTCCAGTATGCAACAATATTTTTTTACGCTCACCAAGCCTCTTATAGGCTTCAAGTTTTCTCTCATAATCTTTATCCTTAAAATGATGTAGTAGATGAGGTTCAAGCCCCTCAGAAACATTGTATGTTACAGAAATTACTGGAATCGAGAGAGAAGTATAGATTTTGTCAACGTCTATAATGTTATAGAGACTAATTATACTTCCACCCAACATGATAACGTTAACATCCTTTCTCTCCAACATTCTAAACATGCTAAGAATTGAGTCAGTAGCATCATCACCGCCTAGGGTAGCTTTACCGAAAGAAAATCCGTCTAAAACGAGGTCAGCTCTCATAACTACACCGGAGAGTATAGAATATGGCAACGCACCCTTTTTGAAACTTTCGGCTACACCAAAACATCTTATAGCCTTCTTCTGTAAATGAACACGCATCAAATGAATATAAGCTTATGGGCATATAAACAAATTCCTTTATATAATAGCCTATTTTACCCAGTAGACGAGATATATGGAGGGCTACTGTGTTAAGTGTAAAGCGAAAAGGGAAATAAAAAATCCGACTCAAGTGACTTTAAAGAACGGTAAGCCTGCTGTACAGGGAGTTTGCAGCGTCTGTGGAACAAAGATGTTTGTTGTAGGAAAAAAACTTTAAACCCCTACATTCCCTTTTTTTATTTTAAATTAGAGCAATGTTAATTTTGCATATTTTATAATCTTATGGTATGATGTATAAGACACCATTTATCACATACGGCGGTGTTGTTGCTAGTGAACATTACCTTTCATCAAAGATTGGTGTCGAAATATTAGATAAGGGAGGAAATGCTGTAGATGCTGCCATTGCAACAAGCTTAGCCCTTTCTGTAACATGCCAAAACCTATGTGGATTAGGAGGAGACTTTTTCACACTATATTATGAAAATGAAAGTGGTAAAGTATACTGCTTGAACTCTTCAGGATATGCACCAAAGATGTTTACTATAGAATATTTGAAAGAAAAGGGGTATGCTAGTGTACCTGATAGGGGTGCATTGTCTATAACTGTTCCCGGATACGTTCATGGAATTTTCGAATTCCATAAGAGGTTTGGGACATTAGAGTTTAGTAAGTTGATAGAACCTTCGATCCTTTTAGCTGAAAAAGGGTTTCCGGTGAGCAAAAGATTTTCTGATGCTATAAAGAAAAGTTATGAATTGTTGGTTAAAGATGAAGGGTCATCGAAAATTTACTTGAAAAATTTTAATGCACCTGAGGAGGGGGAAGTTCTAAAGTTTCCGCAACTATCAAAAGCGTTAAAGATAATCAAAGAGCATGGACCACAAGGCTTCTATGAGGGTGAAATATGCAATTCTTTAGTTAACTATGTACAGGAAAGAGGTGGAGTCATTCTGGAAGAGGATTTGAAAGAGTTTAGGCCAGAGTGGGTGCAGCCAATAAAAATATTTTACAGAAACTATGATGTTTTCGAGATACCTCCAAATAGCATGGGATTAATCACCTTACTTATACTAAACATTATTGAAAATATAGGATTGGATGATGTTAGACATCTTTCAAGAGAGTACGTTGAAAGACTGTATAAAGTTTTTAGGACAGCGTATAAAGTTAAGGATGAGATACTCTCTGACCCAAAATTTGTTAAAATAGATTTAGAGAAAATTTTGTCAAAAGAATATGCTAGAGAAATTTTAAAGAAAGAAAATTTGGATAAAATGAAAATTTTTGATGGAGACACGACATATTTTGCGGTAGCAGATAAAATGGGAAATCTAGTTTCAGGCATACAAAGTCTATATCTAGGTTTCGGCTCAGGTCTAACATTACCAGAATATGGTATAACATTAAATTGTAGGGCTAGAGGGTTTAAGTTTGAAGGTGTAAATAAACTTGAACCAAGAAAAAGGCCTGCGCACACACTTTCCGCAACCATATTAAGAAAGGAGGATGAGATTTTAGCAGTTGGTGCAAGTGCCGGAGACTATAGACCACAGATATATACACAGCTAATAACAAATTATGTTGACTATAACACTGGACTGCAAGGGGCTTTGGATATGCCAAGATTTGTTTGGAATGGAGACAGGGAAATTCTTTTAGAAGATAACTCTAACTTAAGTGGTTTGGAGGATAAGCTTAGAATCTCGCATTTGAAAAACTATGGTTTAGGTGTAGCACAGGCTGTTAAAGTAAAGGATATGGTGAAATGGGCTGCCTGCGATTTTAGAGGAGATGGTATACCAATTGGACAAATTTTATAGCTCAAATTTCTATAGAAAAAATATGATTTAATGAACTTTCTGGCGTTTCTATAGTGTTTAATAGGTATACGGGTACAAGTTCAAAAACTTCTTTAAAAAATTGTCTTCTCAGAAAAGTTTTTCTCTCATCCCTTACAAGCTGGTGAGGGTTAAAGAACTGGTTTTCTACAAGATAGTTTAATGCAGTGTCAGGATCAAGTTCTGAAAAAGTTTTTGAAATATCTTTATTTCTTTGTAGAAGGATGACAGCCCTTATATGAGTTGACTCCCTTATCCTGTATTCGCCGAAGAGAAGGTGAACATTTGCTACAGCCCTCCCTTTACTGTCGATAATGATGTCTTCTAATCTTTTCTTGAAAATCGGCCAATTGCTTGCAAGATCTTCTCTAATATACGAGTTCTTTTCTGAAGCATATCCTATAAGGTCTTTCCCCATTATTCTAACAAAAAACCAGTCGTCTGCTACATAATTGTACATGCTGTTAGTTAGTAGACCATATGTGAGAGTGGTTTTACCGCTTCCCGGAGGACCTATGATAACTAGGCCTCTTCCTTGCCTATCCACCAATGAACCGTGAACGGAATATCTTCTATGTTCACTATGATATTCTTCGAAAAAGTCTGAGGTTAATGATAGTGCAAGACTCTTTACAAGACCGTAATAGTCGCATTCAAGTATTATTAGTGTTTTTGATATAGGCTCATATTTGACTTTCAAAGAATTTTCTTTTCCACTGTTTATTACAAAAAGTCTACCATGCGGCCTAATTTCTTCTGATATAGGCTTAAAGTTTTCAACCCACATTTCATAAAATTGTTTCACATTTGTTAGCAGCTTAATGCAAGCACCATGTATTTCAGCCTTCCTTTCATAAAGGAAAGTCTTTGAAAATGTGTCTACAAGCAAATCCTTTTCAACTGGAGTTATTACTTCTACACTATAACTCATTACATCTCTTGAATATATAAATAAGTTTAAAAACCTTATTCAATGTTCATGTAATGTGAGCTAATGTATAGAAAGGTCGTTTATGCACCACATCCTCCAATTTATATCACACTTTTAGCAATCCTATTCACTGTAACAATACTATTCTTCTTCTACGGATTTATAGGATACGCCTTTAGAAAAATAGGGTTTAGTACAATGACAGTAGCATTACTGCTACTTACTACACTATTGGGAAGCTACATCAACATCCCTCTCATTAAAATACGATCTCAGGTGCCAATAGTGAGGGTTAAAGAAGTAAGCTTCTTCGGAATTTTAATAAGGGTTCCAGAAATAGATAAGATTGAATCGTACACAACTATTGCTATAAACTTGGGAGGGGCAATAATTCCAGTACTTGTGAGCATATATTTTATGGCAAAAGATTATCAAATATTATTTTATGGGCTGATTGGCAGTTGTATCGTTGCATTCATCACCCATCTAATTGCTAGACCAAAACCTGGGGTTGGGATCGTTACACCAGCATTTATTCCACCTTTGGCAGCCGCACTTGTTGCCATAATTTTGCCAACAAACCAGCAGCAGCCTATTATCGCATATGTTAGTGGTGTACTTGGAACACTTATTGGTGCAGACATTACAAATATTAGGAAAATTGGAAGATTAGGAACACCTTACGCGAGTATAGGTGGTGCTGGAACCTTTGATGGAATATTTTTGAGTGGTGTGCTAGCGGTACTCTTATCCTAAGCTTTTTCCTCTACCAAAGCATTTAAAAATTCCGATAAACTTATAAATGTAAGAAAAAATGTTAAGGTAAGGTGAATTATTTTTTGGAGAAGGTTACTGTAACATCAAAGGGACAGATAACTATTCCCTCGAAAATGAGAAGAACATTAAATATAGTTAAGGGGACAAATCTTATTGTTGTCCAAGAGGGGAACACACTTAGGATCATACCCGTAACCAAGCTTTCGGAGTTAGCATGTATAGACAAAAAAATTTTTGAAAAAGAAAAACCTTCTGAGGAAATAGAGGAGTCTAGAAAAGAATGGGATGAGGATTTTGAAAGAAGATTTAAGTAATAGTAAAATAGTTCTCGATACAAAACCTATAATCAAATTGTTTGCTGGCGAAGAAGGGTGGAAAGAGGTTAAGGAAATTCTTTCACTTGCTGAATCTGGAAAAATTGTGACAGGAATATGTACTATTACTTTAACAGAAGTATATTACAAATATTTGAGAGAGGGAAGGCTTGATTTAGCCAAAAGAAGAACGGAGCAATTGAAATATGCATTATATTTAAAAAAGTATGCAGTAAACGAGGAAGTTGCTTTAAAAGCTGGTGAGTTTAAGGGAAAATATGGTATACCTATATCGGATGCATTAATTGCAGCATGCGCTTACGTAGAAGATGCAATAGTTGTTAGTGATGATAAAGATTTTCGAAAAATGAGTGAAATAAAAGTTTTAACAGAAAAAGAGGCTTATAATATGGTTATGGAACAGTTTTAGCACTCTACCGTCACTTTGAAAGCTCTTGCAACTTCTGTTTTAGTTTAACTGCTTCCATGACGTCTAATGGGTCACCACCTTCCCTAAAGTTTTCAAGAGCTTTTTCACAATATGGTAAAGCTTGCTTTGCCTTTAATTTTACATCAATATCTTGTGATAGTACAATTTTTACAGCTTCAAGGTACCAGTCACCACCACTTTTTAAGTCGTTTAATTTTTTATAGCATTCAGCTATCCAAACACAGTAGTCTAAACGTTCCTTAACTGGTCTAGTCTTATCTTTTATAATCTTCTCCATAATATTTATTGCAGCCCCATACTCACCGCGATTAATGAGACTTACTATTTCGGAGAGTGACAAGATGCTCACCCGAATTTTATTAAATTAAAATAAAAACTTTTCCTAAAAAAATTTAAAAATGCTTTATATAAACAATTTTTTAAACCAGAAGGCTAATGCATTCAAATACATATAGTGAAAGTAAAATGTTTGAAGAAAGGATTGCACTTGTTGCTACATCACTAGCATCATTTCTGGTTGCATACACAATATCAGCATTAAACGTAGCACTTCCATCAATAGGAGTGGAATTTGGGCTTTCACCGACAGAGCTTGGTTGGATACAGAATTCTTATCTACTTTCTTCAGTTATATTCCTTCTACCATCTGGCAGACTTGCTGATTTAAGGGGAAAGAGAATTGTTTTCCTTATAGGATTAACCTTGTTCACATTTTCTTCTCTTACAACCTATTTTGTAACATCAAAGGAACTATTTTATGTTATACGTCTTATCCAGGGAGCTGCAGCAGCAATGTTTGTTAGCACTAGTGTACCAATAATTACTTCAATCTTTTCAAAAAACGTTCACGGTGTAGTAATTGGAATAAATACGGCAGCAGTTTATGCTGGACAAACAGTCGGACCATATGTTGGAGGTTTTCTGACACAAAATTTTGGATGGAGAAGTATATTCTTGTCTGTCATGGTTCTAGGAACGTTATCTCTTTCGATAACACTATTCAAAGTTGATGATAATGATGAAATTGGAGTTCAAAAGGGTAAATTTGATTATATTGGAACAATCCTATATGCATCTGCCTTAACAACAATAGTCTTCAGTGCAACCTATTCTAACATATCTTCTTCATTTTCAAGTGAACTAGTGAATCCTATAACTTTATTTGCTTTTGGAGCGGTTTTGTTTATCATATTTATTTTTTGGCAGTTAAAGACTATTGAGCCGCTGCTTGATGTCAGGATATTTAAGTATAATAGAGCTTTTACTTGCTCCAATTTTACTGCACTAATGAATTATAGTGCAACTTACATGATTTCCCTACTTCTTAGCATTTACCTTCAGCTAGTTAGAAGATTGACTCCAGAGAACACTGGACTAATACTTGTTACACAACCATTAGTTCAGACAATTTTTTCACCTTTAGCAGGAAAACTTTCAGACAAAAGGCATCCAAGACTTTGGGCTTCAATAGGAATAGGAATAAATACAGTTGGAATATTTTTTCTAACATTCTTGGACCAGAATATTGGTTTAGAAATTATTCTGTTTACACTGACTATAATAGGTTTAGGCTACGCATTGTTTAGTACCCCAAACACAAACGCATTAATGAGTTCTGTTGAAAGCAAATACTTTGGGGCTGCAAATGCAACTCTTTCTACAATGCGACAAATGGGCATGATATTAAGTACAATAATTTCAACTTTAATACTAACCCTTTTTGTTGGACCTGTAGAAATATCTATGGCACAACCATTACCTTTAGTAATGGGAATAAAATCTTCTTTCCTCATATCTTCGGCAATTTGTCTAGTGGGAACACTAGTTTCACTTTCCGGCTTAGAATTGAAGAAAAAGATTACCTTTTAAATAAAATTTAATAATATTAATTTATAGCATATTTATTGCATTTTTTAATAAAAATTTGATTGTCTTTCCGACAGCTTTACAGAAAATTTTTTAAATTAGCAGGGTGGACCTAAAATGTATGAGTAGACGTGTGGCTTTAAGTAGAATAAAAGCAAACTTTATGGCCATTCTTCTAATTCTAGTAATCATCACACCTTCGACCATATTCTATGCCAATGCACAAGTGAACAGTACACTTTTAGGAGAGTACATAAAATTTGATAGACCAAAAATAGTTGGAAACGAAAAGCTGGCAACACATTTAAAGTTCCAAGAATATGTTATGGGCACAGCAGTAGGTTCACTGGATGCTGTAAACCAAGTTAAATCGATTGCCAAGGCGACCACAAATATTGTAAAAGTAAGGGACGGATATTCAGCAAAATTTCTCATACATAAAGATAATGTGGAATTACTAAAAAATATAAAGGGGCTAAAGATTATTGCCTTAAACAAGGTACCCGAGCTCGAAGTAGCCTCATACACCAAGGAAGAGTTTTCTTCAGAAGCATTACCTGACATGTTTATTGTAAGAGAATTTACTGGAGTTAATCAAGTAAACAGCACCTTTGGATTAGAGGGTGAGGGAGTCAGAGTTGCTGTCATAGACACTGGTGTAGAGTATGCTCATCCAGACCTTAGAAATGCATTAGAATATATTACTTTACCAGGAGGATTTAGGGAGCCTCTAGTGCTAGATGCGGACGAAAGCCATGTGATGCTTATGCAAGGATTTGTAAAAAATGCTACAGGCTGGATAAATACAAATGGCACATATGCTGAAATAGTTGAACCCTGGCTTAATATGGTACTGGTCACAAAAGACTATTACGTGGGCTCTATTCCATCAGCTAGTGGAGTGTACCGATTCTGTATCACAGACCTATATTTTCCTGACGACTATGTATACAATTTTGGAGTACTACTTGTAGACCCAACTTCTCCAGGAAATTATACTGTAGCATATATAGACTTTAACATGAATGCAGACTTTACAGACGATAAACCTGTATACTATGATGGAGACAGGGTTGCTGAAGACTTAGATAATACAGGATATTATGCCGGCGTTTTAGGAGGATTCTTTTACGATATAGGATTCTATTTCACCTATCCAGGTGACTTTATGAGAGGCTGGGATTTGAGTGGAAGCTATCTTTCTATCTTTTACGACTTCTACGGCCATGGTACAAGTTGTGCAGGTAGTATAGCTTCAAGAGGCAAAGAATTGTACTATGTTCCAGGGTACGGGTTCAAAACACTCCCAGGCATCGCGCCCAAGGCTAAGATTGTGGGAATAAAGGCATTATGGTATGGTAACACTGAGCTTAGCATGCTTTGGGCTGCAGGATTCGATGAACAGGTTTCTGAAGATGGCATAAGAATGGTTTATTCTGGCTCTAAAAGAGCTGACATAATAAGCAACAGCTGGGGTGTATCATATCAATGGTATGACTACTATGCCTTCGGATATGATATTGAGAGTATGCTGATAAACGGGCTTTCAGTCCCAGGTTTTCTTGACCCAAGTTTTCCAGGAATAATAGTTGTACAGGCTGCTGGAAATGGTGGATTTGGTTACGGTACTGTAACAGCACCTGGTGCAGCATCCTTTGCAATAACAGTAGGCGCTTCTACAGCAACACACTTTTACAGTTTCGCTGGATATAGTGCGGAAGCTTCTGTGGACGATGTTATATCATGGAGTGCTAGAGGGCCTTCTCCATTGGGTGAAATAAAGCCTGACGTTGTAAACGTAGGTTTAGGATGCTGGGATATTGCTCCAATGGCTGTTGGAGGGTATGATATATTTAGTGGTACGAGCCTTGCAACACCATTGACAGCTGGGACATTGGCTCTAATGCTTGAAGCATCAAATAAAATGCTTACCCCATCACAAGCAAAAACTTTGCTTATGAGCACGGCAAAGGATATTTCATATAATGGTCTTGTTCAAGGTGCTGGAAGGGTTGACTCCTACTCCGCTGTTGCCGCAACTAAAAGATTATCTAATCTCAACACTCCAGGCCCAGTTACAGTAAAGGTTTCTTCAACAGAAACGGGCAGTGTTTTGCAGAGTAAGTTAAATGATGCTTGGATAGGACAGTTCTCGTACAATATACCTGAATCTGTTAGTGAATGGTTCTCAGGAGAGCCTATACTTCTACCATACAATGTTCCAAGCTTTATTCCAATGGAGACAACAAGCATGTTCTTAGGCTACCTAAGGCCAGGATCGTCTAAGACATTCAGTTTCAAGGTCACAAACTTGAATAGTAAAACTGGAACATTATCAAACCTTAGAGGAATAACATACAATCTAGTTAAGTCTGAGAAGTTCACTGACTCAACACCGGCAGGAGGGGGGCCAGTATGGTATGTTTTTGACCAAAGCGAGTTTTCTAACATAGACTTAACTAGATTCACATTAAACTTTAACTTCAAATACTTTGACTACAACTTAGATTACGTACGTGATAATAGGCTTTCACTTTTCGTGTTCGAATGGATTGATTCAAACAAAAACGAGAATATCGAATATAATGAGTTGATTGTGATAAATGCTGCATACGCTCATGGAACAACAGAGGAGGCTACAGTCGGAAACATACAAAACAGGCTCCATTCACCAGACTCTAAGATTGTTGTAAGAGTATATCATACAAGATATTATGGACCAAGCTTCTCGATACCTTTTGAACTTAATATACTAAAATATTCTAGGGCAAAAGATTCATCTATAACATTTACCACTACATCATATTCTATTGGACCAGGGGCTTCAGCAAAAATTTCAGGAAAACTTGTTGTACCATCGAATGCCATTTCAGGAGTTGTTGAGGGGCTGATAGCATTCGATTTCAAAACTTCTGATGGAACAATAACAAAGTATATCCCATACTCTTACATGGTAGTGGGCAAACTAGGCCAGTTGACAACAAAATCATCTGACGAAAGAAAGCTATACGATTTGGGGGCAGTAAGAGGAGCTATTGACTGGACATGGAGGGCTGAATCTGGAGATTGGAGGGTTTACTCATTTAGTGTACAGAGTTTGAAAGACTATCTTTTAAAGATAGAGGCCAGCTGGACACAAGCCAATTCAACATTAGAACTTTACGTGATAGGCCCCGACGGAGAGTTCGCTAGCTATTCCATTGGCAGTGGTGTAGGATATAATCCAACCTTCTACAATAGCGCTGGAATATACATTTGGCACTGCACTTCAGAAGATGATGCACCAACAAAGAAGATAACCGTTTATACTTCAGTAGTCTACGGTTCACTGTTTATAACAAAACCGAAGATTAAACCTCCCGCCACATTCACTATACTAGTGCATCAGGTTCTTCATGGAGGAGAAAAGATGTCTGAAGACTTCAACCTTACTGTATCAAGTGTTCCTGGAGGCATTAGACTTCCACAAAAATTGTATCTACCATTAAACACTTGGTCACAGGTTTCATCAAAGTATGTGTTCCCATTCGAAAGCAGCTTGAGACAGTATTATGTTGAAGTATACGGAGCATATATGAGGACAATTAGGGGAGGGGGAATTGGTACCATAGGTATGATGGTAGCCTTGCCTGGAACACCGGCACCGTCAACAATAGACTTTGGCCCATACGGTGAGAAGTTGGAAGTTTACCCAATAAGCGCGTCTGGAACAATCTTAGTCGAAGGCTGGATGAGGGCTGCAAACTTATACTATAGGGTTGGAGCATCCTACTACGGCCCACTAGAAAACGATTACATTTTCTTCGATTTCACAAACTTTTACAGGAAAGTCTAAAATTCTCTTATCCTCCTTCAATTTTTTATATTTCAAAAATTTTTACCCTATTTTGAAGCCAACTGTCTCTATCTCTTACAGTCACGGTATCATCTTCTAATGTCTGATAGTCCACCGTTATAGCCTTACAGACACCTATTTCATCAGCCCTCGCATACCTTCTACCTATCGAACCGTCATCATCGTACAATACACTGTATCCCTTGAGCTTTAACATTAAATAAATTTCTTTTGCCTTAACATCTAAACCATCCTTCTTAACCAGCGGGAATACCGCATACTTGTAGGGTGCAATTTCTTCATTTAAGGAAAGGATTACTCTATCCTCTTTCTCACGATAAGCGTGTTCTAGAACAACGTGCACTATCCTTTCTATACCGAAACTTGGCTCTATAACATGAGGAATATACTTTCTTGTTGAAACTGTCTCCTCAACTTCCTTGAATATGAAGTATTCTTTTCCAATAACAGTACCACTAACATCTATTTTCCCATACCTTTCAAGCAGTTCAGCAAGCTCATAGGGTTTCATACCTGAGACAGCTTTAAATATTTGAGTTGAAAGTTGACCGAAATCCCTTTTAACCTTTGTCGGGTCCAGATAAGCAAATCTTTTACTAACCTTTATAGGACAACCAAGTTCTTCAACAACCTCCATACTAGTCTTACTCTTAATTGAATGAGACTTTAGATCATAATCTTGTCTGTAAGCGTGTCCGGCGACTTCAATCCAACCAAATTTTCCAGTCAAAACTTCATGGTCAAAGGTTTGTGCTGAATAGTGGGCTCTTTCCCCTTCTAACTTTGCTTTAAACCTCTGAAATTCTGGCCTAATTCCTAGCATGCAAAGGAACTTCTGTGAAAGGGCCATCATAAACGCAAGCCACTCTTCCTTCACAAGCCCCTTCTCTACGGCCTCTCTTGCGTTAACATTATGTGGTACACTATCCCCTCTCCTCACCTTTTCCTCGTCAAGAATATTCATTATAACATCTTTAACTTCATCCAGATAGGGGCATCTGCTATTTAGTGGGTCAAAAAAAAGTTCTAGCTCCATTTGAGAAAATTCTCTTAACCTTATTAATCCCTGTCTAGGAGAAATTTCATTCCTATATGCTTTACCAATCTGTGCAACACCAAAAGGCATTCTAGCCCTATTTATTTCATAAATTTGTCTAAATTCTACAAACATGCCCTGAGCAGTTTCAGGCCTAAGGAAACCAATATTTTCTTTATATGGTCCAATGTTAGTCTGAAACATTGTTAAAAATGAGCTCACCTTCCAATTTACTGAACCACAATCTGGGCAAGACACCCTATTCTCGTTCAAAAGCTTTTCAAGCAACTCTAATCCTGTAGCCTCAGAAACTTTAACACCATTCTCGTCCAGCAGATGGTCAGCCCTATACTTGTTC
>JACIWG010000035.1 GCA_014361085.1 Nitrososphaeria archaeon | reverse complement strand
CTCCTCCCATTATCTTTATACAAAAGTTTATTAATTTGGTTGGATTATCCATCCAAGATGGAAAGTAAAAAACTTGCACTTGTAGCAATATTAACATCAACAACAATAGTATCAAGACTAATTCTTGCTCCACTTCCAAACATAAAACCTGTTGTCTTCTTTACACTGTTTTCAGGCCTTTTCGCCGGTCCGATTGTCGGTTTCCTCGTCGGATTCTTGTCTATGGCTATAACTGATATACTATATTTTGGCTCTGGTGTGTGGACAATGGTTACTGCTCCAACAATGGGTTTTGTCGGTGTTCTAGGATCGCTTCTCATAAAGTTTGGTGGTGAAATTTCGAGATTTAATCTATTTATTTTAGGCTTTTTCGCTACACTCTTTTATGAT
The DNA here is from genome assembly GCA_014361085.1 of Nitrososphaeria archaeon. GTDB lineage: Archaea > Thermoproteota > Nitrososphaeria > JACIWG01 > JACIWG01 > JACIWG01. Next base: position 12,787 of record JACIWG010000035.1, on the reverse strand, counting down.
CTCTTTACTTCAGTAGCTCTAGCATATGTTTTTAATTACTCTATCCTGGTTGCAGTAATAATGCTCTTTTTCCCTTCACCCTATCCATTTGGTCCTGTTCACGAGTTCATGAATGCCATGCTTGCTTCACTAGTTATTCCAGAAGTTTTTTCTCGATTAAGAGGTGTCTATGTTGAATAAGTTGAATTTCCTTGTTATCATACTTATCATATGGGCTACCTTAGCGTCTGTTTTCGCAGCCTCATATTTTAATCGTGTTGACTTGCTTGAAAGGGAAGTCTCATCTTTAAAGTCTTATAGAGAATCTTCTCTAAAAAATGCTACTGTCATAGTTGTAGTAAACTTTGGAAATGGAACAGTCTTTGTTAAACCTGTGCACTTCACCCTTAACCATAGTTTTTCAGTTCTAAACGCGACCTTAATTGCTGTAGATGGGAGAATAAAGTATACGTTTTCTGAAAAGTTTGGAGACGTGTTTGTGACAGAAATTTTGGGCGTTGAAAATGATATTAACACATCAAAGTACTGGATGTTTTATGTCAATGGTGAATTGTCTCAAACTGGTGCCTTAAAAACTATGGTATTAAATGACGATGTTATTGAGTGGCGTTATGTAAAGTTCTAGCCAACTACCCCCCATTTAGAAAAATAATAAAAACTATTAATAAGGGTGTTCATAGGGAGCTTGTAAGGAAGGTTAGCATGTCTTCATCCGAATTTAGGCATATTGTAAGATTGGGTGGAAGAGATTTAAATGGAAAGAAGAAACTAATTGCAGCTTTAGCTGACATTAAAGGTATAGGCTTTACTACAGCAAATGCGATAGTTAATAGGCTTAACCTTGACCCAAACGTTAGGCTTGGCTCACTTTCAGAAGCCGACCTAAAAATGATCGATGATTATGTAAAATCACTTCACTCATACATTGATCTACCTTATCTCTTAAATAGAAGAAGAGACCCTTCTTCTGGCTCAAATATACATTTGATAAGTTCTGACCTCGAATTTATAGTAAAGGAGGATATTAGGAGGGAAAAGGAAATTATGAGTTGGAGAGGTGTAAGACACTCTCTTGGCCTTAAAGTTAGAGGTCAAAGGACAAGAACTACTGGAAGAAAGGGTATGACAGTTGGTGTTAGAAAGGGTGCTGCCAAAACTCAGTCTGCAGGTGAAAAGGAGAAGGGTAAAAAGTGATATTAAAATGAACTGTGTTCAAATAAAAATCTTTATAACAGTATCCTCTATTAGGCGAGTTGCAGAAATCATTATAGGGGTGTAAGTTTATGGGTGACCCTAAAAAGCCAAAGAAAAAATATAGTTCACCAAAGATGCCTTGGCGAATCGATACTCTTTCTTCTGAGCTTCAGCTATTGGGTGCTTATGGTTTAAGAAATAAGCGTGAACTTTGGAAGGCTAAGACTATTCTATCAAAAATTAGGGGTCAGGCTAGACTTCTTTTAGCTATGTCTGAAAGTGAGCGTAAGGCTAGGGAAGGTATTCTGTTAAGGAAGCTTTTAAGATATGGTTTTGTTCGTGAAGGTTCAACATTGGATGATATACTGAATTTAACAGTTGAGGATATATTAGAGCGAAGGCTTCAGACAATTGTGTGGAGGAAGGGTTTAGCTAAATCTCCTTATCAAGCTAGGCAATTTATTGTCCACGGTCATATAGTTATGAAGGATCGTGTTGTTAGAAGGCCTGGAATGTTTGTTATGGTCGACGAAGAAGGTTCTATTAGGTTAAGGGAGGATAGCCCTCTAAAGGTTGTTTTGGAGTCTCAAAGAGGTTGATTAGATGTCAACATCAACAAGTTCACAGGAGGAGAGGTGGGCGATTGTACACATATATAGCTCATACAATAATACAATAGTCCATTTTACAGACCTATCTGGAGCTGAAACTATTGCTATAAGCTCCGGTGGCCGTCACGTTAAAGCAGATAGGTTCGAATCATCACCATATGCTGCCATTAAATCTGCCATGGCCTGTGCTGAAGAAGCAAAAAGGAAGGGTATAACCTCTATAATAATAAAGGTTCGTGCTGTAGGCGGTACAGGTCCAAGGGTTCCAGGTCCAGGCCTCAACGCTGCACTTAGGGCTTTAGCTAGAGCTGGTTTCAAGATTGCAAGAATTGAGGATGTTACACCAATACCACATGATACAACCCGTAAGCCTGGAGGAAGGAGGGGTAGAAGGGCATAGTATGCAGGTCCAAGTTCTCGAAGAATCTTATGAGCGGATAAAGGTTCTGTTCGAGGGCTATCCAAGAATATATGTTAACGCAATAAGACGTGCTGCCCTCTCACTTGTACCTACAATGGCTATAGATGATGTAGTGATTCTAGAAAATTCATCCTCTTTCTATGATGAAGTTATTGCACATAGGTTGGCTATGGTCCCATTAAAAACTCCGGTTGGAAAATATGTGCTTCCATCAGAATGTGATTGTAAGAGTTCTCTGGGGTGTCCCAGGTGTCGTGTACTACTTGTCTTGGACGTAGAAGCCGGTGATAAAGTTAGGACTGTGTACTCTGGCGAACTTGTTTCTGAAGACGAGGATGTTAAGCCTATATCGCCGAATATTCCTCTTCTCAAACTTTCTCCAGGTCAAAAGGTTAAACTTGAAGCATATGCAAAATTGGGTAGAGGTAAAGATCATTCAAAATGGCAGGCTGCCTCGGTCTCGGTGCTTAAATCGTATCCTATAATTGTTAAAGGTAAATCCTGTGATAATTGTGGCGCCTGCGTTGACGCATGTGTGAAAAATGTCTTGTCTATAAAAGAAGGTTTACTTCAAATTGATAATCCATTAAACTGTAGCCTGTGCATGGAATGTGTTAGAGCATGTAAGTCTGAGCCTAAGGGTATAAGTGTTGAAGAGGCTGAAGACAAATTTATCCTAATTATTGAAAGTGTAGGTTCAATGTCAGCTAGAGACATACTTCTTAATGCAGTTAAAGAGCTTATATCACAGGTTGATAAGGTCATCGAAGGCCTATCGAATGTGGTGGTCGAAGTTGAAAAGAAGGGTTAAGAATCCTATAATCATGGAAGCAGTTAAAAAGATTAGGACTGTATCAAAGACTGGAAACAAAAATTTTTGGTCTAATATAGAAGAAATTATACTTAGGCCAAGGTCTAGGCGTCCAGAAGTAAACGTTGGCAAAATTTCCAAGTTAACTAAAGAAAATGATATTGTTCTAGTTCCTGGAAAACTTTTAGGCGATGGTTTTCTAGACCATCCTGTTACAGTATCCGCTCTTTTTGCATCAAAAAGTGCTATAAAGAAGGTTCAGGAAGCTGGTGGAACTTACCTGTCTTTGATAGAATTTATAGACCGTTTTCCAGACGGTTCTAACATTAAAGTTTTCGGTGGTTAAAGATGGTTGAGCCAGGAAAAGTAATTGTTGTAGATGGAAATGGTCACATACTTGGACGGTTAGCGTCTAAAGTCGCTAAACTTCTTCTAGAAGGCAACCGTGTAGTAATAGTTAATGCTGAAAAAATTCTACTTTCTGGCAGTAGAAAATCAACACTCAACGAGTTTTTTTCAAAGCTTGAAATAAAGAGTAGAGTTAACCCCGAATATGGTCCATATCATCCTAGGCGGCCAGAAAATATTGTTTCAAGAACAGTTAGGGGCATGCTTCCCATGAGAAAAAGTAAGGGTGCACTAGCCTATGATAGGCTAAAGGTTTTTACAGGGACTCCAAAAGAATATGAAAAAGTTGAAAAGGTGACTTTTCCAGAAGCGTTGGCTAAAAAACCAATATCGTTTTATATTAGTGTTGGTGAGGTTTCACAACATTTAGTAAGTAGGTGAATGTTTGATGGCGAAGAAGGTTGTGCAATCAGATGGTTGGAGAAAAACTGCCTACGCTCAGGCTACAGTAACATCAGGGCAGGGAAGGGTTTGGATAAATAATGTTCCAATAGAAATTCTTCAACCCGAATTTGCTCGATTGAGAATAATGACTCCCCTGCTTTTGGCTAAAGAGATTTCAAATAAAGTGGATATTAATGTGAAGGTTAGAGGTGGAGGTTTTATGAGCAGAGCTGAAGCATGTGCAATGGCAATCTCAAGAGGTCTTGTCGAATGGAGTGGGTCAGAGGAGCTGAAGAAGCGTTTTCTCGATTACGATAGGTACCTTATTGTAGGCGATCCTAGACAGACTGAACCCAAAAAGTTTGGCGGTCCAGGTCCAAGAAGAAGACGTCAGAAATCTTATAGGTGAGATTATATGATGTTTCCCATTAGATGTTTCACATGTGGTTCCTTAATTGGAGACAAGTATGAAGAATTTAAAAAACGTGTTCAAATGGGTGAAGACCCTGGGAAAGTTTTAGATGCCCTAGGTGTCAAAAGATACTGTTGTAGAAGAATGTTCATTACAAATGTTGATGTAATCGACCAAATTTTACCTTATGAGGAATCAGTTTATAGAAAGGGTAAAGAATATCAGGTTGTTAGGTGATTGTAATGGGCACAGAAATTAGAGACCTAAAAGCTAGAATCGTATTCAACAGTCGCGGGGAAAAGGCCTTTGAAGCAGATGTTATTGTTGACGGTTTCGTGGGTCGAGCATGTGCTCCAGCTGGAGCAAGTACTGGTGCAGCTGAAGCTGTAGCTTTCCCCCCATCAGGTCCAGAAGGTGCACTTCAAGCCTTTAAAGAATATTCAAGGAAGCTCGTAGGATTTAAATCTGATGACATTGTGGGTCTAGCAGAACTATTTCATCAGATAGATCAGACACCCAACTTTTGTAAAATCGGTGGCGCCGCCGTCTTTGCCATAACTGTTGCATCTGTAGATGCTGCATCCAAGGCTCTTGGTGTTCCAATGTTTAAGCTAATCGGCGGAGAAAAAGAGTATGGTCACCCGTTTCCACTGGGAAATGTTTTGGGCGGTGGAAAACATGCTGGTCCAGGTTCTCCTGACATACAAGAATTCCTTTCATTACCTGTCGGCGCGAAAAGAGTTTATGATGCAATATATGCTAACATTCTTGTTCATAAGGAAGTAAGAAAACTGATTGAAAAGAAGGATCCATCATTTTCTGGAGGAAAGGGTGATGAAGGCGCATGGGCTCCAAACTTAAACGACCTTGAAGCACTAGAAATAGTTTATGAAGCAGTAAATAATGTAAGTGATAAGTTAGGTTTTAAGGTTAAAATGGGCATAGACTTTGCATCATCCTCACTATACAATCCTGAAACAAAATCTTATGAGTATTCACGTAGAGGTGTTAAATTTTCTAGGAGTGAACAGATAAACTTTGTCCTTTCTATAATAGACAAATATTCTCCAGCCTATATTGAAGATCCACTTTTTGAAGACGACTTTGAAGGCTTTTCAATATTAACTAGAGAATCGAAGCGAACATATATTGTTGGAGACGACCTATTTGTAACAAACACTAACAGGCTTCTAGAGGGTGTTAAGATTGGTGCTGGTAATGGTGTCATATTGAAGGTCAATCAGGTAGGCCCACTTGGTGACGCTCTAAACTTTGCTAAAACAGCTAAAGCTAACAAGTATGTTGTCACCGTCTCACATAGGTCTGGCGAAAGTGTAGACTTCCATCTTGCACACATAGCCCTAGGTGTCTCAGGAGAAATTATGAAATCGGGTGTTGTAGGCGGAGAACGGATAGCGAAACTTAACGAGCTCATTAGAATAGACGAATTTTATGGACCATTTAAGATGATTAATTTAAGTTGGTGAATATTATGTTAGAGGAGAATGAGTCTGTTGACGAAGAAGGGTCTGCGGAAAGGATGGTTACAACAGAAGTTACTGAAAAAGCACTTTTCTCATCAGGTATAAGGATCGGTAGTATAGCGAAGACATCTTACATGCGTAAATTTATTGCAACCACTAGACAGGGTGGGCTTAACATTATAGACATAAACAAGACACTTGAGCGAATAGACATTGCTGCAAAAATGATAGCGCGTGTTGGACCAAAAAATGTTGTTGTCTACTCAAGAAAACCTTATGCGCAAAAGCCTGTAGAAAAGTTCTGTGAACTTACTGGAGCTATACCTGTTTTAAAGAGGTTTCTTCCAGGAACTATAACAAACCCTCTTCTAAAAAATTATGTTGAACCAGAAATAGTTCTTGTTTCAGACCCATTCTATGATAAGCAGGCTATAGATGAAGCCTCAAGTATAGGCATACCTGTTATCGCAATATGTAATACTGATAATGTCGTCTCAAATGTTGACCTTGTTATTCCAGCAAACAATAATGGTAGAAAAGCTTTGGCTGCAGTATACTGGCTTCTTGCAAGAAGTGTTCTGATAGCGTTAAAGCTTCTACAACCAAATGAGCTCATGAAATATTCAATAGACGATTTTGAAACAAAGCCAGAAGAAGAATCTTAAGCTTAATAAGCTTCCACCTATAACATTTTGCTGAGGGTCTTGGCTAGTATAAGGCGTCCTGCAGTAGCTGGAACATTTTATCCAAGCAGTCCAGGAAATCTAAAAAATCTACTTGAACAGCTCTTCTCTTCAACAAAGGCCAAAGTTTTACCTCTCCCAAAATTTTCAAAGATTATAGGAATAGTTTCCCCACATGCTGGATACGAATATTCTGGCTATGTGGCTGCAAGAGGCTATTCTATACTAAAATCGTATGCTCCAAATCCATCTCGTGCAATAATATTGGGTCCAAATCACAGGGGTATTGGAAGTATAATATCATCTTCTACAAAGGAATATTGGGCTACCCCATTAGGGAATGTTAAAGTAGATGTTGAAGGAGTAAAATTGCTTTTAGAATCTTCCAAGATAATAGACTTAGATGAATACTCTCATGCTTACGAGCATTCAATAGAGGTGCAACTACCCTTTTTACAACATATCTATGGAAGCAATTTTAAGATCGTTCCGATATGCATGATGGAGCAGGACAAGCACTTTGCTTTAGAAGTTGCTGACGCAATTTTAAAGATCCTAGATCCAGAAAAGGACATCGTTGTCGCCTCCTCTGACTTCACACACTATGAACCCCAATATGATGCTCAGAAAAAGGATTCGATGCTCATAAATTTTATAGAAAAACTTGATGTAGATGGATTCTACAATTGTCTTTATAGCATGAATATTACAGCCTGCGGTTTTGGACCGATCGCTGTTCTTATGGCTGTTTCAAAGGGCTTAGGCTTGTCTGGTTCAAAGCTAGTATCTTATATGACAAGTGGTGATGTTATAGGAGACTATGACCAGGTTGTAGGGTATGCTTCAATAGCTTTTGGCAAGTGGTAGTCTTTGAAAGTTTTCGCCTTTTCTCCTGGAAAGACTATACTATTGGGTGAACATTTTGTTGTTCATAACGCATATGCCCTTGTAGCCGCCATCGAGCAGGGTTCTCTTGTATTTACACATTTTTCAGATGAAGATGAAATATTTAGTTTATCTCTTAACATTGGCTGGAAGGAGGGTTCAAATGTCCCACAACAGCTACTTCCATATAAGATGGCTCTAGACCTTATTAGAGAAGAATACGGTTGCTCAAGAAAAATTAAGTCAACTATATCAACTAATCTTCCAATATCCGCTGGACTCGGTTCATCTAGCTCCACTTCAGTAGCATACGCTGCATCAGTAATGAAGCTTGTTTCAGGTGAAGTTGACCCTAACATGCTTTTTAATATAGCTATGGAATCGGAGCGTGTAACCCATGGTAACCCGTCAGGTGTGGACGTGTTTATTGGAATAAGGGGTGGCGTACACCTTTTCAAGAAAGACGGTTTATCCAAAGAAATTAATCTTCCATTCAAGATAAAGGTTTTGCTTGTAAACAGTGGAATAGTTCGACAAACTTCGAAGCTTATTTCAAAATTTTCTTCCTTTAAAAACCTTTACCCATCATATTTTAATAGGCTTGTTGAAGCCTCTTCACATATTACTTTAACTGGTTCAGAGCTTTTGAATAAAGGTGCATTAGAAGAATTCGGTCTACTAATGTGCTACCAGCACGCTATACTCTCATACTTTGGTGTATCAAATGATGTACTTGACAAGATTGTAGAATCTGCTATAAAATCTGGTGCATTAGGTGCAAAGCTTACTGGTGCTGGTGGAGGTGGCTGTGTAATAGTTTTGCCGGAGCAGTCGAAGGTTAAAGAAGTTTTGGAAAGCTTCAGAAACTTTGAAGTTTATGTTTCTGAAATCCCTTCTGAGGGGCTGAAGGTTTGGGTAGAGTAGTTGACAATATTATAGTAAAGTTCGGTGGTTCAGTTATAACTGACAAAAAACATCCTCTCTCACTAAACTTAGATGCAATAAATTCTCTTTCAAGGACTCTTGCAATGCATTCTTCTAAAAAGATTATAGTTCATGGTGGTGGCTCATTCGGACACTATTATGCGAAGCTGGCTGGATTAAATACCAAATGTAAACATATCTATGAAGTTAATAAGGTTGTGTTAACGAGAAAAAGTATGTTCGAACTTAACTCTCATGTTATAGACTCGCTTACCTCCTACGGTTTAAATCCCTATACAATCACACCATTCTATTGGAATAAAGATTTTTCTGAGCTAAAATCTCTAATATTAAAACTTCTTTCACAGAACTTTTCTCCAGTTTTCTTTGGAGACGTGGTACCATGCAAAGGAGGTTTTAGGATTCTTTCAGGTGATGACATATCGTACATTCTCTGTAGAATGTTGAAGCCTTCACGAATGATATTTTGCATTGATGTTGACGGTATCTTTCAATCTCCTAGGCTAGAAGGTTCTCCGATAAAAGAATTGGACCCTAAAATGGTTAAGAATATTATTGTAAAAGAGCATATCATAGATGTCACCGGTGGCATGCTAAGAAAGATTAAGATTGCTTACAAGATTTCAAAGTTGGGTGTAGACGTATTCTTTGTCAACGGTTTCAAGCAGGATGCTTTGCTCAAAGCTTTAAATGGAGAATATGGTGTGGGAACCTGTATGAGGGGAGTCCATTGAGCGACCAGACTAGAAGAAGGAAGGTAGACCATATTTCAATATGTCTTAAGCAGGATATTGAATGTAAAAATATAAGTACGGGTCTAGAATATGTTCACATTCTACATAACGCTCTCCCAGAAATGGACTTAGACGAAGTCGACACTACCTCAAACATTTTCGGATACAAGATTTCATTCCCACTTATCTTTGACTCAATAACTGGTGGGTCTAGGGAATCTAAGGCAATAAATAGAAATATTGCTGAAGTTGCAAAAGAAAAGAATTTAGCCCTCTTCCTTGGAAGCATTCGTCCCGCAATCGAGGACCCGAATTCTCTAGACTCATATACTATCGCAAGAGATGTTGCTCCAGAAACATTTATTGGCCTAAATATTGGCGCTTCACAGCTTTCGAGAGGATTTGATATTGATAAGCTTAAATCATTTATAAACAATATTAAAGCTAACGCCCTTTCTATTCACTTGAATCCACTGCAAGAATCTATTCAAGTTGAAGGTGAACCTCTTTTTAAGTCTGTTCTCGAAAAGATTCATTTTCTTGTAAAAAATTTAGGTGTCCCAATTGTTGTCAAGGAAGTTGGATGCGGTATATCCCGTGAAGTCGCATCCAAGCTTGAGCTTGCAGGTGTTTCAGCTATCAATGTTGCCGGCTTAGGGGGTACAAACTGGGCTACAGTAGAGTCGTTAAGGGCTAAAATGTTTGGTAACGATGTTAAGGCTGAATTAGGTGCTCTGTTTTCAACTTGGGGTATTCCAACAGCTGTATCGATTATTGAATGTGCACAGACTGTAAAAGTTCCTGTTATAGCGTCTGGTGGCATAAGAAGCGGGTTAGACATGGCTAAGGCTCTAGTTTTAGGAGCAAAATACTGTTCAATAGCCCTTCCAGTATTAAGAGCCTCAAAATCTATTTCACAACTTTCTTCTTTAGTCGATAAGTTTCTGATGGAGTTTAAGGTTTCTATGTTTTTGGCAGGATGCAGGTCAGTCGAAGAACTTAAATCAGTAAGATACTATATGGATTACCCGCTTAGAAGCTGGATTATGAGGTGAAAAATATTGTCACTTTATGATGAAATGAAATCCATTTCTTTGAAGGTTGACGAGTACCTTTCAACATATTTTAGAAAGGAGCCACAGTTCCTATATGATGCATCCTACTATCTTCTAAGGCATGGTGGTAAAAGGCAGAGGCCATTTATTCTCATAAATTCTGGCATGATGTTCGGTGCCAAGCTAGAAAATCTTCTTCCCGCGGCGGCGGCCATAGAGATTTTACACAACTTTACACTCGTTCACGATGATATAATGGACAATGATGAAGAAAGAAGAGGTGTTCCAACGGTTCATGTAAAGTTTGGTGTTCCAATGGCAATTTTGGCAGGCGACCTTCTTTTTGCAAAATCATTTGAAGCCGCATTAAATCTTTTAAAAAACTTTTACACTCATAAGCAGGTTATTGAAGTTGTAAAGGCTCTTGTAACAGCCTCCATCGAAGTTTGTGAAGGACAGGCCCTTGATCTTAAAATTGCGGAATCTAAAGAATTTCCCTCTAAAGTAGAATATTATCACCTTATAGAATTAAAGACTTCATCCTTGTTCAAGGCTTGTACGACAATAGGTTCAATCTTAGGTGGTGCTGCCGACCACTCTATAGAAATGTTAAAGGAATTTGGTAGACTTTATGGTCTATGCTTTCAACTGGTTGATGATGTGCTGGCTGTAACAGGTGACCCATCTATAACTGGGAAACCCGTTGGCAACGATATTAGAGAGGGGAAAAAGACTCTTGTAATAAAATATGTTCTCGATAGTGTTTCAGAGAGAGACAGGTCTAAACTTTTATCAATTTTAGGAAATCGGAAGGCATCAAGTGAGGAGATTAATGAAGCGCTTTCCATTATCTCTTCCTCTGGTGCTCCTGAAAGGGTTAGGCTTGAAGCCAAACTTATTTCTGAAAAGGCAATATCTATTCTTCAAAATTTTCCAAAATCTAGGGCTAGGGATATGCTAATAAGTTTGACGATGGAGGCTTCAAGTAGGAGTAGATAGGTTGTCCTCAAATAAGGAAGTTGAAGAATTAATCAGAAAGTATGCATTAGAAAATGCTGTAAAATTTGGGGGCAAATGTAGTCCACAGGCTGTATTAGGTAAAGTTTTCGGTGAAAGACCTGATCTAAAGTCTATTGCTAAAGAGCTAGTAAATCTTGTCAGACGCATTTCTGAAGAAGTAAATAGTTTAAGTTTGGATGAGCAGAAAGTTCTTTTATCAAAATATTCATTTGAATCTAAAGTTGTTCAGCCAAGTAAAGGTGAAAAAGTTTTACCACCACTTCCTGATGTTGAAAAGTACGGTACTGTTGTTACAAGATTTGCTCCCAACCCAGATTGTGTGCTTCATCTTGGCTCCGCCAGAGCAATAATACTTTCACATGATTATGCAAGAATGTATGGTGGAAAGTTTATTCTACGTTTTGAAGATACTGACCCTAGACTAAAAAAGGCCTCTCTACTATTCTACGATTCTATAAAAGAGGACTTAGAATGGCTGGGATGTGAGTGGGATGAAGAATATATTCAAAGTGACCGCTTACCCATATACTATGAATATGCAAGAAGGCTCCTTGAAGTTGGAGGAGCCTATGTTTGCACGTGCGAAAGTGGAGTGTTTAAGAAGCTTTTGCTTGAAAAGAAACCTTGTCCCTGCAGACTTCTTTCTAGTAGAGAGAATATTGAGCGTTTTGATAAAATGCTTGATGGCACCTTTGGTGAGGGTGAAGCTGTTCTTAGGATAAAAACTGACTTAGAGCATCCAAATCCAGCTGTAAGAGATTGGCCTGCTCTACGTATTGTTGACACTAAAAAGCATCCTCATCCTCGTGTAGGCTCAAAGTATAGAGTTTGGCCTCTTTACAACTTTTCAGCAGGCCTAGATGATCACCTTATGGGTATAACGCATATTATAAGGGGGAAAGAACATTATACTAACATGATTCGCCAAAAATACATGTATGCGCACCTTAAATGGGAATATCCTACAGCCATACACTATGGTCGTCTAAAGATAGAAGGCGGTGTTTTAAGTAAGTCTAAGATAATGCAGGGTATATCAAAGGGTCTATATAGTGGATTCGATGACCCTAGACTTGCTACCTTTAAAGCTCTTAGGAGAAGGGGAATACTTCCTAATACGATAAGACAAATTATTCATGAAGTAAACATTAAGCCCGTTGATGCTACAATAAGTTGGTCAACATTATATTCTATAAACAAAAAGCTTGTAGACCCTATTGCTCCAAGATATTTTGCAGTATTTGATCCCATAGTTTTGGTCATAAAAAACTTTGTTGAAGAACGAGAAATTGTTTTAAGAAAACATCCTAACCTTGACTCTATGGGATACAGAATTATTAGGCTTACTCCAGAAGATGATGTAATAAAGGTTTACATCAGCAAAAGTGATATCGAGTTAGTTAAAAATGCTAATGTTTTTCGTCTAATGGGTTTCGCTAATTTAACTGATCTAGTTTTAAAAGACTCTGTTGCTGAAGCAAAGTTTCACAGTTTTGATATGGAAACTGCAAAAAAGTTGAATGCACCATTGATACATTGGGTTCCTGTAAACGACTGCATAAATGTTCTAATGGTCACCTCCGAAGGCTCTTTAATTAAAGGGTTTGGAGAAAGGGGTCTAATTGAGGCTCCTTTAGATTCAATAGTGCAATTGGAACGTGAAGGATTTGCGAGGGTTGACAGTAAACAGGATAATACTATAAAATTATATTTTTCCACAAGATAAAAAATAATAGTAAT
>JACIWG010000335.1 GCA_014361085.1 Nitrososphaeria archaeon | reverse complement strand
ATCCCCATGATGTTTTTAAGATAACTTCTAAGATCATCTCTTAAGTCTTTTCTTGCTAAAGCAACTTCAATGTTGGCTATTATAAATCCCAGCTTAGTTCCAACGTCATACCTCCCTCCTTCAATTTCTTTGGCAAGCATTTTAGTTCCCTTCTCTACTACCAACTTCAAAGCATCCGTCAATTGAATTTCTCCACCCTTGCCGGGCTTGACATCTTTTAAAGCATCAAAAACTTCTGGCGTTAAAACATAACGTCCAACGATCGCAATATTACTTGGTGTCTCTTCCTTAGATGGCTTTTCAATTAAATTTCGAACCTCATAGAGCCCTTTTTGAATTTCTTTTCCATCAACAATACCGTACTTGCTGACATTTTCCCAGGGAACTCTTTCTACACCCAAGACAGGGGTATTAAAGTGTTCAAAAATTTCTATCAACTGTTTAATTGCTGGGTTTTCGCTGATGATAATATCGTCTCCTAAAAGCACGGCAAAAGGTTCGCCATTAACGTGTTTTTCTGCATATAGAATGGCATCACCTAAACCCAAGGGCTTTTTCTGCCGGACATAGTAGATATCGACCATTTCCCCAATCTCTTCAATCTGCTTTAACTCTTCTTCTTTCCCTTTCTCTCTCAAATAAAACTCCAACTCGAAACTCCTATCAAAATAATCCTCTATGGCTCGCTTTCCTTTGCCAGTAATAATTATAATGTCATCAATCCCCGCTTTTACTGCTTCCTCGACAACGTAATGAATCACCGGCTTGTCAACTATTGGAAGCATCTCTTTGGGCATTGACTTAGTAACTGGTAAAAGTCTTGTCCCCAAACCAGCTGCAGGGATAACGGCTTTTCTAACCCTCACCAACAAACCCCCTCATAAGTTTTTGCAGTCCCTTGTGCTTTTTTGATTCTACGCCCGTCAATTACGATCTTTCCAGAATAATCCAACTCTTCAAACTCTGGCCATTCGGTAATGATTAAAATTGTATCTGTCTTTCCCAGTAC
>JACIWG010000334.1 GCA_014361085.1 Nitrososphaeria archaeon | reverse complement strand
CCATATCCCGGCCTTTATGGTTTTACTTTTTTTTAGGTAGTATAAAACTCTTTTCACATCGTGCATATGGCTTGTGTCACTCCTGACCGGGTCTCCTAAAATCACCAAAACCAATGATTTCGTCTTCAAAAATATCTCTGGTCGCTATGCTACCTATCACAAAGTCAATCAAGTACGGTGGAATTCCCGTACCCGGTCTCTTAATTAATATATCTTCCTCCGTTATGATCTGCCCCTTTTTAATATCCCTCCTTGCAACAAGACTTCTTCTTGCAAATTTTCTAGCAATTAATTCTTCGTCAGTATAAAACTTTTTTAAGGATCCTATCATTTCTCTTAGATATGAGATCTTTGCCCGCAATTTCTTAAGATCTTCCTTATCCATGGCATGATAGTGGTCGTTTCCAGGAAGTGTCTTATCAAAGGTAAAATGCTTTTCAATAACCTTTGCTCCTAGCAGCCATGCAACCGGAAGCACATCTAGTACATGTTCTGAAAGTGTATGATCTGAGTATCCTATTATGTAGTCGGGAAATTTGCTGTACATATCTTTTATCATGCCTAAGTTAGCTTTTTCAAGAGGGGTTGGGTATATCAATGAACAATGTAAAAGAACTATCTGATCATTCCCCTCTTCCGTTATTGTCTCTATTGCTTTCCAGATTTCGGATACTGTGGAAGCTCCAGTAGACAGGAGAATGGGTTTTCCCTTTCTTGCAATGTGCCGTAGAAATGGTAAGTTAGTGATGTCAGCAGAGGCGACTTTGTAAGCTGGCATTAAAGGTTCAAGAAAATCAGCAGACTCATAATCAAAGGGTGTTGAAAGAAAGATTATTCCTTCTTCCTCGGCTATCTTGGATAGCTCTTCATATTCTTTCTTCCAAAACTTGTCATACTTCTTAAACAGTTCGTACTGGGAGGAGGTCGGCTCTTTGTTTCTATCCCAGTAGGCTGGCGAATGTTTTGAGGTTATGAGCTCTGCTTTGTACGTCTGGAATTTAATCGCATCG
>JACIWG010000333.1 GCA_014361085.1 Nitrososphaeria archaeon | reverse complement strand
CAATAGAATTTAGAAGAATTTCTAAAAAGGTTTAAGGAAAATATTCGTTGGAAGAAGATAATGTTGAAGGGCCAGAATATGAAACTCAGACTATGGCTGGATCAATATGTGGTATAACAGATATCTATGCCCTAAACAAGATAAATGACCTCTGTAACCTATACGGATTGGACACAATATCCGCTGGCTCAACAATAGCTTTTGCAATGGAACTCTATGAAAGAGGAATAATAGATAAAAAGGACACTGATGGCATAGAACTTAGGTTTGGAAATGCTGACGCAGAAATAGAAATGTTGAAAAAGATCACGTACAGGGATGGATTCGGAAATGTTCTTGCAGAAGGTACAAGAAGAGCCTCAAGGATGATAGGAAGAGGCGCTGAATATTATGCTATACAGATAAAGGGTGTAGAACTTGCAGCCCATGATCCAAGAGCCTTCCAAGGCGGTGGCCCACACTATGCTGCAACCATTTCAGGAGGAAGACATACAGAAGGCATTACAGTGGTCTGGGAACCCCTCGGTAATCCATACCCCGAAATTGGTTTAACTGGAGCCATAGACCCTAAAACAACTGAAGGTAAGGGTAAACTTGCAAAGCTATTAGAGGACTGGTGGTGCTTCATAAACATTGGAGGATGGTGTCTCTTCTCTTCAGACGTGATAAGATACTGTGGAAAAATGTCATATTATACCGAAACGTTAACAGCCGTAACAGGAGTACACTATACAGTTCAAGATGCAATGTTAGCTGGAGAAAGAGTATTCAATTTAAGAAAGGCATTTAACATGAGGCACGGTTGCACAAAAGAAGAAGATATACTTCCGGAAAGACTGCTAACAGAACCCAACAGGAGAGCGGGAGGAACCGTTGTAAAACTAGAGCAAACACTTCCACAGTACTATAAAGAGAGAGGATGGGATCCAGAAAAAAGTCTACCAACAAAAGAAAAGCTCAAGGAATTGGGATTAGAAGATATTGCCAAAGATTTATGGGGTTAAAAAGCCCC
>JACIWG010000332.1 GCA_014361085.1 Nitrososphaeria archaeon | reverse complement strand
TTCCGAAATAATGGATACAATAGAAAAAGAGACTAAAGGCCTTTGGAGACCTAGCCCCGGTTCAGTTTATCCACTGCTTGCATGGCTGGTGGATAAGGGTTTCATTAAAGAGGTTCAAAAGGGTGTAGATGGCATGAAACGTTACACTCTCACCGAAGAGGGTAAAACTTTCTTAAAAAATGCAAAGGATATTGAAAAGGAATTTGGTTCATTAAAGTTTATAATACCTACACTAATAAGTCAAGTTGGTTTAACACCACGCAAAGAAGATATTCAAATGAAAATGTATTTAACTAGGCTTTTTACCGATATAGTCAATTTTAGAAAAAGTTTTGAAATCAATCCTGATAAAGAAATGTTTGATGAAGTTTGTAAGATTATAAAAGAAGCATGTGAAAGAATTGAAAATGTACTAAGTGAAACAAGTAGGGTTAATAGTTGAGGTGAAAAAGGTTTGTCTCTTGTAGAAGTTAAAAATTTAACAAAAATATTTAATGGTACCGTTAAAGCAGTCGACAATGTTGGTTTTGAAGTCAATGAAGGTGAAATCTTCGGTCTTCTAGGTCCAAATGGCGCTGGAAAGACGACAATAATAAACATGTTAACTACCGTACTAAAACCTACCTCTGGAACAGCCTTAATAGGAGGATATGATATAGTAAAACATTCTAAAGAAGTCAGACAGCTAATAGGTGTTGTACCACAAGAGTATACAGCTGACGAAGATTTAACTGGATACGAAAATGCTCTACTATGCTCAGACCTATATGGAATCCCAAGAAGTATTTCAAAACAAAGGATAAACGAGCTTCTTAAGCTTGTAGAATTAGAGAACGCTGCACATAGGCCAGTTGAAACATATTCTGGTGGAATGAGAAGAAGGCTTGAACTTGTATGCGGTCTAGTAAGCAGGCCTAGACTCCTATTTTTGGATGAACCAACCTTAGGTCTTGATGTCCAAACTAGGACTGCAATATGGAACTATATTAGGAAATTAAAGGAAGAATATAATAT
>JACIWG010000034.1:7508-13180 GCA_014361085.1 Nitrososphaeria archaeon | reverse complement strand
TTCAACAGCGGAATATCCTTTAAGATAGTATGTGCAACCGCTCCAGCCCACATTTTTACATTTTAGGACATCTGATACATCTAACCCATTTTCATCTACTGCTGTGCCCTTAGAATCTGATACCGACACAAACTTTAGATTTACTCCCATGTCTTCAAGTCTTTGACCTTCGTCTAGAAATAGTTCAAGTAAATTTTTTCCAACATTACCTAAACCAATTAACTGGACTTTCATATAGAAGGGCCAATATAAAACCATTATTTAAGGTCTATGGACAACTTAGGACTTAAAAGGAATAAACTTCTATTTTTCATTTAGTGCGGGGGGTTAGGTTTATACACTCGTTTTGAACCCTCGGATTTGCGATCTTACTTCCATGAAATTCGCAGCGCGGCTAGGTGTCGCTAGATTCTACGTTTTGACATTTTGTATTTATGATGTTATATGGAGGGTTGGATGATGTCGAAGAGGTGTCTGGAAGCCTTATCATAAGAGGGGGAGCTGTATAGGCGTTTATGGAATAATCGGTGGCTTAGGGAAATATGTGACATTGGGGATTATGAGAGGCTTACCATTCTTCCCAGTTTAGCCGCTTTAGAAAGTGCGTTAGGTCTGAAAGGCTTAAACAACACCTACCCTAGAAAACCATAAGGGTAGAGGACTAAGAAACATAGCCGTACATGTTCTACCATGAATAATAGCCATGCTACTCACAGCTCTAACAAATAAAGGAAAGGCTCTTCCCCTTAAACCATCAGAGAAGTCTCTCCGTAGTGATATTCGTCTTTCCCTCGCTTCTTCTTTTGTTATCTTAGACACAAAAAGGAATCGAACTAGTTCTCCGATGATATGCGCGCATGAGCCAAAGGAAAGACAAAGCTAACATAAAAACCAAACAAAGAATTTAACAAAACCTACTGCTCATACATGTACTCCCGAGCTAACTTTATTGTGATTATTATCCCTAAAGCGATTAGACCAATCGCGCATGAGGAAGCGATTAAGAAGCCAATCCCCGGGCTTTCGAACGTCACCGAAAACCCCAATGTTCCGTTAACACCCAAACTGATCCACCAGATTCTTTGCGCATAAACCAGTGTAACTGGAGTAATAACGCATATACCACTCAACAAGAACAGGAATGCCCTCATGACATTCGCTTTTTCTTTCTCAATAAGTGTGAGAAGGGGGATATGCAAAATGCTGATTATCGCTCCCACAAACACAAGGAGTATTATGTCACCAACCATACTGTTTGTTCCCATCATAAGGTCAAACCCTGTCAATGCATGATACTGCCCAACGTTAAATTCGCCTCCACGAACCTCTATAAACGGTTCAGTCCTTCCAGCAATTATCCAAGGTAAGAAGGTTGAAGTCGAGGCTAAAAAGCCCAGTAATAAGCTGACGATTATGCTAACCATCAAGAATGGTTTTTCAACTGAGCGACCGAAAAAGGCTCCCGTGCTCCTAAGACAATCCCTCCAACAAGAAAAACCAGAGCCAGAATCCAGAGGGTAAAGCCAAGGGGTAGATAAGCATGCATAAGATCATATTGTTCAGCGGCAGTTGGGTCATAAGTTATCCGAACAGGTACCTCCAGTGTAACAAGAAAAGTGCCTAACACCAATGAAAATGCGCTTAAACAAAACAAGACACCGGGGTTCTTAAATATCTACATTCGCATCATCACTTACTAACTGGAACTTGTTTAGCCTGCTTCTTTGCTTCTTCCTCAGCTATTTGTAGGGATATCTCGTTTATTATCTCGTCCAATCTTTTCACCAATGGATGTTCTCTGTTTATCCTGTACATGGTTGCTCTACCTATGTTCCTCGAAACCTTAATCACTCCAAGCTCTACTAAATCCTTGAAGTTCTTATATAGGGTTTGCTTGCTCATACCGAGCTCTCTAACTAATTCTTCCTTACTGAAGTCGAGGTAGGGGTTTGTTAAGAATATGTCGAGTATTCTCAGCTTAGGCGAGTAACCAAAAGCCTTAATCAGAATCGAGTCTCCCATATCCTTATACCTAACTTCCTTGGCCATAACGACCAATAAATTATTTCAAGTATAAATATTTAAATATTTACCTTCAAAGTTCTGTAACTGTACTATGTCTCAACTCACAGACGAGCAGGTTAAAGTTTCCGTCGTAGAATTCTTATTGAAGAAGGGAAGGTGGGGTGCCCACTATTTCCCTACAGATACCTTAGTAAACTTTCTCGGTAGAAAGATTAGGAGAAACGGTAAAAGGGTTAGAAAATGTATAAAGGACTTGGTAAATAGAGGCTATATCTTACTCCATAAAAGAGAAGAAACCATTTCTTTAAATCCTGCTAAAAGTAGAGAGATTTTAGATTTCATCAGAAATTATGGAAGTCATGCACATCAACAGATTGGAAGCTAATGCCTAAAAACTAAAGCATGAATAAAAATTTCTTTTACAAAATGACTGGAATATTTTTCATCACTTTATGGATCTTCTCAACGCTTACGTTTTTAGCTAATGTTTATGCGACTCTTCTATCCGGAATTCTTAGTTTATTCGCCATAATACTTCTACTAGTAGGTTCTTTAGAGATAATTTAAGAAAAGCCTTCTATGCCATAGCTTCCATAATCTTCGGAATAATCTGAGAAAGGACTTACCATGATTGCCTCTATTCTTTACTCTTTAGCTTTATTCATCAGTAACAAGTGGCTTCCCTCCAACTTTTTTTGACAGACGAGCTGTTCAGTAATGTAAACGATAGCTTACCTAGGCTCCTCAGCTAAACAACATCTACGAGCTTTAGGTTTATTGGTGAGGCTTGATGTTTTAATCCAAGCCCGAGTTCTTTGGTGTTCATCATAAATTTCCACAAGAGCTAGGTTCCCTTTTCAAACCAGCCTATCTCCCTCATGATCTTCAGAGCAGCTTCGTTACTTGGCCCATCTCCTCTCGCAACGTTTACTGAGACCCCTTCACCGACGACATCCACTATTCGAGCTATCACTTTATGTGTGAAGCCTGGACATAGGATGAATGCGTGAACACCCTCTCTTCGAGCGAGCTCCTTGCATACCTCAACTGCTTCGTTATCATTCTTAACTAAAACACTTTTAAGTTCGTAGAGAGACGTCTTAATAACACACCGATGCTTAGCAGGATCTGCATCTGGAACGTGTGCTACAAAAGCCGCCTTAAACCGTCTAACCATAACAAGCCCTCCAACATCTTTTTACACTCTGAACTTAAAAGTTGGCCCAAACCACAAAACGCATCTTGGAAAAGAATGGACGATTATATGCGACCCAAAATTGGATCATGGTGCGGGGGGTGGGATTTGAACCCACGAACCCCTACGGGACAGGAGCCTCAGTCCTGCGCCTTTGACCTGGCTTGGCAACCCCCGCGATTGTTTTTAGGTATCGTTTTTTGTTTTTTAATATTTTTCCTTTCTTCCGCTTCCTTAAATAGTTGTTCCACCGTGCTAATTAAGAGCTTCTGCTTACGTTTTATCTCCCTTCTTGTTACTGTTTGAGCTGATGGACAGAGCTGGTCAACGGTTACTGCATGTTTTTGTGCATCATAAATTATTGGATATAGTTTGCAACCTATAGGCCTATTATCGTATATGATACATTTCTTTTCAAAATCATTATAAAATATGCAATATCCTTGACTGTTTTTTATTTTTGCAAACCCATTTAAATCATATTTTACAAACATCTCCTTTTTGAAACCAAGCTTCTCTATTCTTCTTATATCATCTTGAGTAAGTTGCATCCTTGTACGAGTACAGCATTTACCGCATCTAATACAGTTCATAGTCTAATATTGGGTTAAAAATTTTGATATAGTTTACGTCACTAATTTAACTATAATTTGAAGCCCCGGGCGGGGGTTGAACCCGCGGCCTATTGCTTACGAGGCAATCGCTCTACCAGCTGAGCTACCGGGGCACTTAGGCCACAGAGTATTTGTTTGTTATTGTTTAAAATTTTATTTAAATCATAATTTATAGTTTATGTCGGTGTCTGGTGTGAAAGTGTAATGGTTGATGAGTTAACTGTTATTAACATGTTTTTAGAAGTTTTGGGACAACCGAGGAGACTTTTTTCTTATATTGGTGATGATGTTGCATGGACTAGGAAGGCTGTTAAGAGGGATAAGTTTGTTATTAAGGTAGACATGCTTGTAGGTAAAACTGACGTGCCAAGAGGAATGACTTTACGTCAGGCTGCAAGAAAAAGTGTGGTCGCTTGCGTAAGTGATTTTGCATGTAAGGGTGTGAAGCCATGGGGTGCGCTTGTTTCATTAGGTCTTCCTAAGGGGTTTAATGAGGAACAAGTTCTTGAGATAGTGAATGGGTTTAAAGATGCAAGAAATGAATTCGATATAGAAATAGTTGGTGGAGATACTAATGAGGCATCTGATCTTATAATTGACTGTATAATGTTTGGTTGGGGAAAGAATGTAATTAGAAGAGATGGAGCCGATGCAGATGAATATGTTTTGGTCACAGGAGATTTCGGACTTCCACCCTTAGGATTAGATATTTTGAGTGGAAAGAAAAAAATTAGGAGTCCCAGACTGGTGGAGAAGGCCCTAGAGAGCGTTTTATACCCTAAGCCAAGATTAAACTTTGGTTTAGTTGCATGCAACCGGAAGCTAGTTACAGCTTCAATAGATTCAAGTGACGGCTTAGTCCTTTCACTGTACGAGATAGCGCAGCATAGTCGGGTGGACATACTTTTATACGAACTTCCTATAAACGAGAATCTTAAAAATTATGGCGAACTGTCTGAAGGAGAGAAGAGGGAATATACTTTATATGGAGGAGAAGAGTATGAAATTGTTTTCACCTGTAAGCCTAAAGATGCCCAAAAAATATTGGAAGTAGGCGAGGAAACAGACACACCAATTAAGATTATTGGTAGAACTGTTGATGGAAGTGGTAAAGTGTATTTTAAGGGAGAAGTATTAGAGAAAAAAGGATGGATTCACTTCAAATAGCATGGGTCTTGTCAAATGAAAAGAGAAACATTTTTATCTCATTAAATGAAAGCTTATAGTGAGACAGTATGTCTTCTAAGACTTATACCACTGGCCAAACATGGGGCGCCTTAAAAAAGGCGTGGAAAGCTTACAAAATTGCTAAGGTACAAAATGATAGAGAAAAAATGCTGGAATACGCTAAAAGGATACGGACACTACAGGAAGAACTTGGTGTAGAAAAGGCAAAGTTCCCAGACCTTGGACTAACATAGGGCGCCCACCCCACCTTATTTTTTTAAAAATAACTTTTGAAATACTCTATTTTAAGATAAAATATTTTAACAGAAAATTTTAAAGGTTTGAATTGAAGCTCTAAAGTGGGCTCGTAGCTCAGTATGGATAGAGCACAGGCCCTCTAAGCCTGGGGTCGGGGGTTCAAATCCCCTCGAGCCCGTTTCATTATAATCGTCTTTTGTTAGATTGTTGTCGGTATTAATACTGGTATTAATACTGTATTCTATTATTTTTGAGATGCTTATGTTGTGTTTTTTTGAGAGTGCTTTTAGGGTTTGGTGTAGGTGTTCTGGGACGATTATGTGTGTGTAGCCTTTTTTGGTCATTTTATTTTCGTCTTTTGTCTTTTGGAGACGAAAATAAAAATATTTTTGATTATTGATAATGTTTTGGTG
>JACIWG010000034.1:0-7498 GCA_014361085.1 Nitrososphaeria archaeon | reverse complement strand
AGACGAATTTAAAGAATGGATAAATAAAAATTTGGTCTTAACAGAAGAGGAAATCAAAGAACATAATGAACTTGTGAAAGATGTAAAAATGCTATTACAAAAAGGAGTGATAGGCAAAGAAGACTGTGATGTTGCAAAAATGATTTTGGCATTATATCGTTTTGGAGCAGATTATGAGAAGATAAAGAGGCTTGCGAACTTTAAGGACTTTGATATCTGTTGGAAGAATTTAGAGGAAAATGGCTATTTTGAAAATGGGAAATTTGTAATTGAAGAAACGGAAAGTGATGCACAAGAGGTTATTGTTTTTCTGCTTACAATTGGTGTTGCCAAAGGATTACTTGTAAGAAGGTGAAGAAAAATGGTGGACTTGCTTGAACGCCTTGAAGATTTGAAGGAGCACGCTACCTATTGCCGTGAAATACTCTATAAGGTTGAAGATTGTGAGAAGGGTAAGAGGGTGAGGATTAGGACTGGCAGGTTTGGTTGGGATGGCATAATTTCAGAAGACGAGTATAAGAAGTTAGAATGTTGGCTGAAGACTGTTAACGCCTGCAAGGTTATAAGTTCGGTTCCAGATGGGGTGTTTTTCCTTTGACAACATGGGATACAGTGAAAAAGTGCAGGGATAATGTTAAAGCAGACTGGTTTATAAGAGACTTATATTTAAAATTCCTTTTGAAAAATAAAGACGAAAATGAATATTAAAGCAGGTTTCAGGTATAGACCAGAATATAAGACATTTGCCATTTTCCTATACAAAAACTATTATGTGCGTATTCACGATATAGCAAAAGCCCTAAACTGTTCAACAAGAACCGTCTGGAAATGGATAATAGCATACAGGAATGGAGACAAGATAACAAGGAAAGGCAAAAGAGTAAGGTCTGACAGATACCTTAGAGAGGTAAAAATAAACTATCGCATTAATAAGATTAGGCAAGCCTTTGACAATCTATTGTATTGGCTTAATATGAGAATACTTTATCCAACTTTACAATTGGATCTATACGCTATAGCAGAAGGTGAAAAGCCCCCCTGAGGGGTTAATAAAGCCCTCTACAAGACAAAAAAATTTTTTCGCTCTTTACTGGTTTTATAATACTCTTCTCTTATTTTTGAAACTAAACTAAAACTATTATTATAATCGTCTTATACAAGAGACGAAAATATAAAACCTAAACAGTATAGACAATATACCAATAATATCATCTATAATTTTTACCATCAAAGAAAGACGAAAATAAACCCCCTCTCTTAACCCAAACCCACAACCCCTTTCCCTTTCCCCTCCCCCTTGTTACACCCTTCATTTTCTTCTTCATTTTCATTTTCTTCTTTTTCTTTTTCTTTTTCTTTTTCTGTGTCTTCGTCTTTGTTTAGTTCTTGGCTTGACGCAATACTCTGGAAGCCTCTCAACTTTTCACCCTCTAAAACTATAACCTGTCTTTTCATGTTCCTCTGGTTCACGATAACAAGCTCCAATGGCACATTATACTGTAGGGCAAAACTGATTTCAGGAGCCAAATCCCTACGATACACCATCCGAGTAGTCGCAAAACCCTGCCTCCGCACCACCCCACCAGAAAAAGAAGAAGAAGAAGGTAGGGGTGTAGCAGTCCAGCGTTGGTTTGATGGTACAAGGTAAAATGATTTTACGGATACGACTTTTATTGGTTTTGTTTTATTTTCGTCTGCGTATAAGATTATGTCTGGTTCTTTGTCTCCAAAATTGCATTCTACAATGTAGCCTTGTTTTTTGTATTCGTCTGCTATTTGCTGTTGGATTATGATGCCTTTTGCTAATGCTTCGTAGCCGTCTGGTTTTCTGTTTTCCAAGACAATTTTATCATCAATTTTATTATTATTGTCTTGGAGCGCTTGTTCTGTTTGTGTTATAATGTGTCCGTTTGTTCTTACAACCGTTTTGATTTTAGATTTTGTTGGGTAAACTGGTGCTATGATCTCTTTTGTGTCGTAGGCGTTGAAATACCTTTCTGCATTAAAGTATAATGTTTTAAGAGGTATTAGGTCGTGTACACCTATCAGGTTTATTTCAATTTTACAAACCTTTTTTTCAGGAATATAAGTTGGAAAAATAAGGTGCGTGTGATTAGCCCTAAGTCTTGGGTCAATGTCTTTCCATCTTGTCGAAGACAACGCTATGTTGATGTTCTTTTTTCGCCCTGAAGCAAGCAACCTTAACGCCATGTTATTGAAATTGCTTGAGAAATACCAACTTGCCAGCCAACTATAAACATCGTCTAAAAAAAGGAAATAATCATTTTCGTCTGGTGGCTTACTTAAAAACTGTTCTAAATCCAAAACCTGAATACTTTGTTTAGTATATTGATTATAAACTTCTTTATTTTGTGGATTAATGGCAATAACATAGTCTGCAAACTTACTCATATAATTGGAGACGATTATGCAAGGTTTGTCTAAACCAATAACATTAGGATAATATTTTGCCAACTCTTGAAGCATTGTTAAAGTTAAAGTCTTTCCTTTCCCCCATGCACCTAAAACACCTATTACCAACACCATCTTTAAACACCTAAAACATCTTTAGAAACCTAAAGAAGTATATCAAGACGATTATAGAAATTAGCATTAGGTTTACTATTTCTATCGAACAATCTTTATAATCGTCTATTTCCTCTTTCTCTTTTTGCCTTTTTTTCTCCAACAAGGCAATATTTTTCACCTCCTTAAATTCTTAACCAACCCCTAATTTTGGACAAAAGTCCTCTCCTTTCCTCTGCTATAGCACCACCAAAACTTTGAGCAACATTCCTAACCTCACTTCTTGAAGCCCTGTTCATGCTAACCTTCAACTCCATGTAATTCCTGATGGTTTCTTCAATTGGGCTTTCGCTTTCGTGGACAACAATAGTTTTACCCCAAGGAGTTTTCACATTCTTAAGCCTATTTGCCCTATGAAGCAAATAACTAAAATTGGCTATTTCAGTATAGGTCAAGTCAGTAAACTGTTGTATCTTGTCTCTATTAACATAAGAGAGTTTATCCACGCTTTCGGCAAGACTTTTTTCAACATCCTTCATTTCAACAAAAATGTTTTCTTTGCTCATTTTAATTCCCCTTTAAGGTGTATAAGTTGGAGGAGGTTGAGAAGCACTACCACTGAATGCTCCAAAAAATGCAGGTAATAGAAAACCTAACATTATACCAAATAGCAACAGCAACAAATAAATCCATTTTGAAACCTTAACAGATGTTACAACATTTCTTAAAGCCTCATCCTCACGGTTTCGCACAATATTGCCAAACCATTTTGCAACACTCTTGTCATTCATCAACGTTGATGGATTGAAAGTATCGCCATCATCAGTTTTATAATCGTCTTTTCCAGAAAGGTTTTGGTTAGTGGAACCTTGATTATTTTGCTCCAAAACATTATGTTGTGAAAGTTTACCTGTTCTAATAGCCTGAACAATATCACTTGTTGTTAAAGTCCATGCAACCTCAGGACAAACAATGTAAGTATACTGAGGCTTTCCAAACCTTGAAGTCTGATAAAGCAAGGGCTTTCCTTTAGCCCAAGCAAGGTAGGTGGGAATATTATCTTTCTTGTAAAGTTTGTAGGCTATAAAATCGCCATAGTCTTCAACCTTAATTTTTTTCAAAACCCCATCTTGAATTAAGAAGACTGTAACCTTTTTCATAATCATCAACCTGCCTTTGATAATATTCCAGCCAAACTCTTTATACCATCAATAGTCCACTGGATAACATTAGTTATCGCAGCAAAAATGTTTGCTGCAATCTGATACAATTGCATATAAAACTCAAACAGCCCAGCAAAATCTAATGTTGCAATATACTTTAAGTTTATGATAAAGAAGATTAAGCCAATATATGGTAAGGTTAAAACAATAACATTAAAGATTATCTTAAAAGCAACACCAAAATATGCTGTTGCCTCAACAAGCCATCCTAAGCCAATAGCATTTAAACCACCTGCAACCCAAGACGGCATACTTCTTATAAATCCACTAACTAATGCTTGCACATTATCATATACTGACCTTTGTTGAGGTGGCTGTTCCCTTGAAGATTGAGGGGCAAGTAATAGAGTATAGGCTGAACAAGTTGCTGTTGAAATACTGCAAGCCTTAACCTCCACTTTTGCACCAACTCTCTTATAGTTTTTGTGCCCAAC
The DNA here is from genome assembly GCA_014361085.1 of Nitrososphaeria archaeon. Classification (GTDB taxonomy): domain Archaea; phylum Thermoproteota; class Nitrososphaeria; order JACIWG01; family JACIWG01; genus JACIWG01. Next base: position 3,315 of record JACIWG010000034.1, on the reverse strand, counting down.
TTTAAGATAATGGTTTATTGTAACATCAAAGTCTTGCCCAATTTTCCATGCTGTAGCCTGACCACTATGCAATACTGCCAATTGCCAATCATTTGACTTTATGTCTTCAAGCGTCCAAGCAAAAATCAAATAGCCTCTATCATCTTTATAGAAGACAAGCCTCAATGGATCGTCTAAACTATCTTTTGCATCAAAATCAAATATTGTGCCATTTGGTGTAATAGTTTTAATTGTTCTCTCATACCATGCACTTGGAAAAAGCCCAATCCATCTTATACCATAATGCTTTATATCCTGAACAACATAGCCATCAACTTCAACCGTATAATTATACCAATACTCTTTATAGAAATCTAAATAATCCCATTCATCATATTCTCCGACAACAATATCAAATTGGCTTAAAGGATTAACATTATATTTCCAACTTGCTGAACCATTTGTTACAGCAATAAGATTTAAGGGGGTTAAAGCAGACCAATCACCACTATAATTAACAAGTTCTGCCGTAAACCCATAAGGTTCAACTGAACCCCATCCTTCTTGAGTTGAAGGAGATGAAGGTATTGTTGTGGTTGTTGTTTGAGGCAAAACAAAAGTTATGCTTACCTCATTAGATACTGATGAACTATAAGTGGCGTCTCCAGTAAAGTTCGCCCTAAAAATGTATGCGCCAACAGTTCCAGCAGTAAAATAGAATGAAGCATAGCCTATTGCATCAGTATATTTTGTATCAACATAAGTCCATGTTCCAGTTGAACCAACTTTATAATACAAGTTTACTGGTTTATTGGCAATATAGTTACTGCTATTATCCAACAGTCTTGCTGAAAATTGAATTTCTTTACCAATTTCATAAGTGTCTCCAACATATTTTTCCAAAGTTAAAGAGGTTGAAGTTAAAGCATTAGCATTAAGAGTAGGCAAAATTAGGATAATTATTAAAAATACGGTTGAAAGTTTTTTACGCATACTTGTCTATCACCTTCCATAAAGCGTAAACAAAGAGGCATAGGGAAAAACTAAGCACTACGGCTATAGCAAATTCAGTTGGACTATCTAAAATACCTATTGGGGCTAAAGACGATAATATAGTTATGTCAAAGGGTTCAACTGCTTTCCTAAAATTCTTGTGAAATAATATTTTAGGCAAAATATAACCGTCTGCTTTAGCAATTTTAATATAATGTTTGCTTGGTTCAAGTTTATATTCGTCTTTCAACTGCTTGAATGCTGAAATAAACTTTCCTAAAAAGAACATTCCTTCATTAACTTCTCTGAAGCCAAAAATTTTTTCAAACAAGCTAGCATCTGCTTTATAATCGTCTGTTGTAACAAGTTTTTTAGCAATATAATGATTTCTATATCTTTCACTTGAACGTTCAAAAACTATTATCCAACAACCCAACTTTTTAGCACTCATACATTACCAATATGGTATTAGGTAAACTTATAAACTTTACTAATATAGTATAGACACAGGTGATAATATGAGTTCAAACATAGATTTGACACCTGTAATAAACATAGTAATAGCAATAGTACCCCTACTTGTAGTTCTTGCTGTTCTTAAGATGATTACTAATATGTTCAAAGGCTTCGGAGGCTAAACACTCTAAAACAGGTGATGTTCAAATGAATATCAAACACCTAACATTAGCAGCACTACTATTTTTGCTACTTGTCCCCGTATGCTATGGTGCAACATCAATTCTGGTTAATGGCACAAAATTTAATTCAAATACTCCAACCCTTTTCACATTAGACAAGCCATTAGCACCAAACTGGGAGGTAAGCATTCAACCAAACTTGCAATATAACCTTTCAACAAGCAAAATTTACATAGACATTTTAAATAATCCAAAAAACGATTTAACAACTCAACCTTCTGGTTCATATCAATCTTCAACTGGCTTTTCAAGGATAAGGATAAAGGTAAGTGCTGATGGTTCTGTCCCAATTATTTATTACTTAACAAATTCTTCAGAAAATAATGAAGTTGTATTATATCAGGGAACAGAAAATGTTTTAGGAGAAGGTTCAACTTCAAGTGTTAAAGCACAAAATACTATCAAAGTCTTCTGGGTTGGCGATAAACTTACAATTAGCGTGTTTGATGGAAACAAGGAAGTTACAAGATTGGTTAATGGCTTAACACTTACACCAAATTGGAATGTTACCCATATCGGTGTGTGGAGTGATGAAACACCAACACCAGTTAAAGCAGGCTATGTTACTGTTTTACTTGGCACACCAACCACAACTTTTTATGCAACAGATCTTTTGACTACACTAATACCTCTTATTGTTTTGGCAGGTGCTTTAATGGCAGTAGTTAAAATTTTAAAGGGCTTTTAAAAAGCCCTTTTCCCTATTTTTTTAAACTTATATATTGCTTTATGTTATGATGTTTGATGAAATATAATTTAAAGACGAAAATAAAAATATTTGTTGTTTTAGCAACAATAGTCTTAACTCCATCATTTTATCAGAATTTTAGTGTATTTTCGCAAAAGAAGGTTAATGTTGGAGTATTCTATTATCCTTGGTATGGATTTAATTCCACATCTTCGACTTGGACAGGAGGAAATTTGACATCTCACTGGAATGATAGCAATTATGGTGTTGCCAAGGATATGCCGTTGGTCGGCTTTTACAGTTCCATGGACAATGATACGTTAAAATGGCAGTTTGATAAAATGAAGGAGGCTGGAATAAACTTTATTGTTATTTCTTGGTGGGGCTGGGGTACAACAAACTTTAGTAATCCCACACAAATTAATAAACTCTATTATGCAATTGATAATGCTACAAAAAACATTTTCAAATATGTAGACGGTAATGGATTGCCTTTTAAGGTTGTTCTTATGGTTGAACCATTTTCTTCTAATATGAATTATAGTCAAGTCTATAATTACGTTTATGAAAACTATTATAGTCTATATGATTGCTTTATTTTGAAAGTTAATAACAAGCCCCTATTACTGTTCTTTAATCCTCTAAACCCGCCTCAAGATGAAAGGTTTAACTCTAAAATTGTTGGACATCAGTCTAACGTGGATATATTCTTTTGGAAGGGTTTAGATGCATTAGACGAATATAAAAATGTTGACGTACAAAATTATATGGGTAATCCAGTAATCAACCCAGATGGGTTTGTTTCAATAATACCAAGATATGATGATAGTTTCTTGTATAAAGCAGGTTCAAGAGCAGGTTATATGGTGTTTGATAAAAATTTTGGCAAAAGACTTTATCAAAGAGAATGGGATTTTGTTTTAAAAAATAGAGACAAAATAAACTATGTTCTATTAT
>JACIWG010000331.1 GCA_014361085.1 Nitrososphaeria archaeon | reverse complement strand
TTGTTTCAGGCGCCTCTCCTAGAGGGAAAAGGACTAAGAGAGTAAAATTGTTTAGAGAGCTTATGGGATTCGAAATTGGGTCTAGGATAGAGTTTGTTAGAAACATAGAGGACCTTTATGTTCCTGATGTATATGATATTGAGGGGAAGGTTATCGAACTTGTCAAGGTTCTTGGCTCTGGAGGAATAATTTTTGTGCCCATGGACAGAGGTCTAGAGTTTGCTGAAAGATTATATAAGAGGCTTTTAGAAGAAAATTTTAGTGTTTCATTATATAGTAGGGGTAAGGCTAAGGTTATAGAAGATTTTTCATCAGGTAAAATTGGGCTCCTGATAGGAGTTGCATCATACAGGAGCCCGCTTGCAAGAGGAATTGATTTGCCTCATGCCATAAGATATGCGGTTTTTGCTGGAGTACCTAAATTTAGGATAAGTTTAGATGTGGAGAAAGATTTTAGTCCCACCCGTGCGCTAATACTGCTTTCTAATTTAAGGGAAATGGTTTCAGAAGACGAGCAGATGGTTGTTGAAAAATATGTGTCTGAACTTAGGGAAGTCATTCATCAAATAAGGGCACCTGATGAGGTTAAAGAGATTTTAGAGGCGATAAATAATAATGTTAGGCTTGGAGGATACAAAGGTGTAATACAGAAGAAGTTAGAGGATGTAAGAAGTTATCTTATAGAAATTTTGTCAAGAGAAGATGTTAAAGAAAAAATTATGGCATCACCTAATATTACAGTTGGTAAAGAAGAAAATAGGTTGTACATGGTTGTACCGGACACGGTTGCCTACATACAGGCTTCAGGTAGAACTTCGAGAATGTTTTCAGGAGGCATTTCTAAAGGAGTTTCAGTTACACTTGTAGATGATAGGAAGGCCTTCAATGGGCTGGTTAAGGAATCAAAATGGTTTTCTGAGGAAATAGAATGGAAAAACTTTAACGAAGTTGACTTGCACAAGATTTTAGAGGAAGTTGATAGAGACAGAGCTATAATAAAAAAGCTTATGGCCGGCTTA
>JACIWG010000330.1 GCA_014361085.1 Nitrososphaeria archaeon | reverse complement strand
GAAGGGCCTCTCTAACGATGTAGCATCTTTGGCTAGGGCTGCAATCTTATCCCATGTCCTCTTCAATATGTACTCTACTGTAGAGTATGCGATGTTCAGCGGATGATATTCTTTTAAAAGGTCTTCTGAAAAAGCATTCTCGTTTACATGTATGGGTAATCCTCTTCCAGACCACTTTAGGTAGGTGGACTTACTTAAACCGTGTCTTTCAAGTTCATTAACAATTATTTCTGCTGCATTAAGTGTTAATTTTATGTTTGAGAGTGAGCCATCAATGTCCCATATTGGTGTAGCTTTAACAATGTTGTCTAATCGTTCTAAATCCTCTTTTCTATTTAAGTTCCTGTAAACGTTTACTGAAGCATAGAATGTTCTTGGACTAAGTTTAGCATACTTTTTGATATAGTTTTTGAGAGAATCTTTTGTGGAAAATGTTAGTGGTGGACCATTCCTCCATTGATATCTAAAGAAGATTCTATCTTTGCTTGACTTGATTTCTAGTGCAACCCACCTATTTTTACAATATTCTAAAATTTCTTCGATCACAGAATCTCTTAAATAATATTCTAGAACTTTTTCTGATTCCAACAGCAGATTAATTTTATATGGTTCCTTAAAAGTTTTGACTCTAAATGTTTATATGCAAAATATGTGTGTATTACATAGCTGTTTTAATAAATGAGAGAGTTAAGAAGAAGAGAAGGCTGAAGAGATAGTGAGAAGGTTTAGGGATGAACGTTATGTAGGAAGTTGTAGTTGACGCAAGCGTTATAGTTAAATGGTTTGTGGAAAAAGCAAACTCAGATAAAGCCTTGAAAGTTAGAGATAGGTATATTGAAGGAGAGGTAAGGATAATTGCACCCGAAATTCTACCATTCGAGGTCTTAAATGCACTTTATCATAAACGGCTTTTTTCAAAGATGAGTTAAAGGAGATTATGCGAAAAAGGCTGCGGAAGTCTCTGTTGATAATAATATTTCAGTGTATGATGCAGCATACGTATCTTTGGCAATGTTCAAAA
>JACIWG010000329.1 GCA_014361085.1 Nitrososphaeria archaeon | reverse complement strand
TGTAGATAGCTTCAGAAGAAATAGAGGACTGGCAAGAGCATTTAGGCAGGGAATAGAAACGGCTTTAGATATAGGTGCGGATATAATTGTTAACATTGATGCTGATGGCCAGTACAACGCTAAGGAAATTCCAAAATTAGTAAAGCCAATACTAGATGGTGAAGCAGACATCGTTTTGGGTTCAAGGTTTAAGGGCTGGATTGAGTACATGCCGCTACAAAAGCGCATTGGCAATAAGATCGCCACATGGGTTACGAGGATTGCTTCGGGATTCCCAACTTCTGATGCTCAGACGGGATTTAGGGCTTTCTCAAGGGATGCTGCAATGAGACTGCATGTTCTGGCGGATTATACTTATGTTCAGGAGACCATTATACAAGCAAACTCCTACGGATTGAAGATTGTTGAAGTGCCTGTGCAGTTTAGGAAGAGAAAAGGTGATGGAAAGTCTAGGCTGATTTCTAATATCTTTGGGTATGCCAAAAGAGCCGGCATGATAATTTTGAGGTCGTATAGAGATTATAACCCGCTGAAAGTTTTTGGGATCGTAGGGAGTATATTCATTGCTGGAGGATTATATTTTGGATGGAGGGTTCTATCTTATTATTTTGCTACAGGTAGAGTTGGAAGTAGACTGCCGTCGGCAGTTCTAGCAACGTTGTTGTTGATAGTGGGGATTCAAACGATAGTTTTGGGATTATTGGCAGATATGCTTAAATCCCAGAGGATGCTGTTGGATGATGTGCTGTACAGGTTGAAGAAGTTGGAGTATGAGAAAAAGGATTGAATGGTGGGATAGTGTGATGAGAATCTTGTTCAATGTCGATCACCCAGCGAAGCTTCACTTGTTCAAACACGTTATTAAGATCCTCAACAAAGAAGGACATGAGACTTTGCTTACTGTAATTGACAAAGATGTGATAACTAGCTTGTTAGAACACGATCCAGTATTAAAGAAACTTGAACATATGTCTTTAGGAAGATATCCTCCAAATAAATTCAAAAAAGCAATCAAAGCTACA
>JACIWG010000328.1 GCA_014361085.1 Nitrososphaeria archaeon | reverse complement strand
ATTCGTCACTTATTTCTTGTTCCTCTCTTATCTGCTTAAAATCTAACTCATCTGTAGCCTTTGCTAAGCAGGTTGACGCAATTTCCCAGTAGTTTATGTCAATTAGTTCTTGGGTAATGTAGTCTAATCCTTCTTCACCAGAGTAACTAATGATTTTTTCAACTGTTGGTTCTAAATAGTCTTGGATAATGTCTATTAAAATGTCTGTGAGTTCATCTCGGGCTTTTAATTCTTTTTGTTCGTTAGGTGCATTAAACAGTGCTTGCAACGCTTTATTTAAGTCAGGGTTGTCTTGCTCCATAGCAATGTTTTCTATTTCTTCAGATGCATTCTCTAAGATAAGTGTCAGTTGTTCTATGATTTTGTATTCGTATTCGTTTATTCTGGCTCTTCCTGATTCTTCCATTTCTTCAAGATGGTCGTTTAAGTCGTCCTCTAAAAGCTCAAACCAGTCTTTGAAATAATAGACAACTTCGTTTAATATGTCTTGAGCTATGTCACTATAACTCATATACACTCCTCCTTTATTTTGTTTGTTAGCTCCACGCTCCATACCTACACCTCCTTGTTTTACCTGTTAATTGAATTATAGCACTTATTGTAGGGGGCATCTAAAAATTACGCTGTTGTGTTTTGCAAAGCTTTGTAGTATAATATATACAATGTATGTAGGCAAAACTATAAATAGAAAGCGAGGTATTGAAAAACAATGAAAGGCAAAGGCAAAGTATTAAGTGTTAGGTTGGAAGATGATGTGTATGATAAATTCAAGAAAATTTGCCAAGAACGTGATTTGCCTGCTTCCCTCTTAGCCCGCCACATCATCAAAGATTGGGTGAGGAAACAATCTTCTATAAAATCTGCGTGGAAAGTTAAGGAGGCTGAGTGATGGTGAATAGCTTCGATAGTTTTATAAATAATATTAAAGAAAAAATTAACGATCTACAAGTTCCCGAAGTGTACGTTGTAAACGATAGCCTTGTTTATAACCTACCTTACAATAGTTCTACTGTTAGTGTTGCGGTAGCCAATGTGAACACTTTAGGGGAACTTGGAAGAGCATTGGCAATTGCTAC
>JACIWG010000327.1 GCA_014361085.1 Nitrososphaeria archaeon | reverse complement strand
TTTAGCATATGTTTCTTCTAAATTGCTTACGTTTACCTTTACTTTCTTTCCATTCTTTGTAATCAAAACTAGATTGTCTCCCTCTAGTTCTACATCAAAAATTTCATTTCTATCAAAAATGATAATCCATTCATTAGGCAAAATTTTGTCTAAACATGTGTCTAAGTAGGATAAAGTGATGACTAGCTTATCATCTATAATGTAAATCTGTTCACTGGCCTGATTAAACAAAGAATATCGTCAACTTAATTATTATTCGCTTTATTTATAAGTTTGCAAATTTGTGAATTTCAATGAATTTAAAAAATTCAAAAATATCCTCTTTCATCAAATATCCTTCTTAGCATCCAGTTGCCCAAGGCCTTTTCTTTAACAAAGTTTTCAACATTTTCCTCTACTGGAACAATAAATTTGAGAAACGTTCCAGTCCTACCAATTTCATCACGTTTACTTAAAACCCTAACCCTTTCTTTAACTGTTTCGATAGAAATTTTGAGTTCCCTAGCAACTTCAGCCTCTTTACCTATTATTGACCTTTCTATGTGCCCAAATTCTTTCGGAATTATAAGCATTAGCCTCTTGTTAACACCTTTTTTTCTAATACCTTCATCTATTTCCTTTAAACCGATTGTCCCACCAAATTCATAAAATTCTATTTCATTCTTTAATAGTCTCGCTAGAGGAAATGAAACGCATACCTTCTCAGAAGGGTCAAGGTAAAGGTATGCCTTTGGTGTAGACCGAGGTGTAGCCTGAACAATTTCCCTCTTATAAATTGTGTACTCTTTTTCTAATGCAAGCTCAACCTTATATGATGGAACATATTCTGTAAAAAAGACGTCAACATCACTTTCTTGAGTAACATCACCTCTTGCAATACTACCATATGTTCTTGCACTTATTCCATTCTTTTCTAGCAGAAAGATAATTTTTTTAGCAACATTCCTCTTCTCTTCAAGAAGAGCCCATCTTTTTTCATCATAGTAAACAGTCCTTTCAACACCTCCCCTTTCCACCTTCTTACCCATTTTTTGGCACCAAAATCGTATAACAAATCTAAAAAATGACTATAAATTCTTATAGCCAAATAAACACT
>JACIWG010000326.1 GCA_014361085.1 Nitrososphaeria archaeon | reverse complement strand
CCCATATCCACAATATTCTTTTTTGATATACGAAGACTGGTTAAAGAACACGACATTCTATTATTAGTAGAGGGAAGTTGCTATATGGACACATGGACTTCAGCACTCCTCTGGGCATTTTTATGGGCTACAAGATGTGCCCATGATTTCAAAAAGATAAGCGTGGCCTATGCAGTAGATGCAGGCCACTTATCATCCTTAAACAAATTCTTGGTTAAGCGAGAAGCCGATAAAACAAGTCTAATTTTGACAAGAACGGAATTGGCAGCGAAAAAACTCAAGAAAATAGGAATTAAAGCACCTATTGAAACTACAGCCGACTGTGCGTTTACATTTAAAACAGCGAAAGAAGATACCAATATTCTTGATGAAATATGGCCAGAGCTAGATCATGGGTTGGTAGGATTAGCACCAGTCGATTTTTATCTATGGCCAGTGGTAATGCGCCCATGGGGGAAAAAAGAGAATTTATACAAGTGGCCTTATTATTATTCCAATTCAGAAGAAAGAACACGAAAAAGTGAACAATTAGCTCTTAAATTGGCTCAAGAACTTGACAAAATAATCGATGAACATGGCAAGGGGATAGCATTAATTTGCATGGAAGAATTGGACGAGCCACTGGCAAGAAACATAAAAAATAGGATTAAAAGTCCTGAAATGGTACGAATATTTTCATCGAAGGACTATAACGCCTCCCAGATGACAAACATCCTCAGAAGCCTTGAACTTCTTATAACCTCCCGTTATCATGCCTCAGTTTTGTCCATTAAAGCTTCAATCCCCCAGATAGCCATAGGACATGACACACGTCTTAAAGGACTTTACAAGGAAATGAAACTAGAAGATTATTTATTAAACCACCTAAACCCAAAACTTTGGAATGAATTGAGAGAAAAAGTTGATGAACTGCTTGAAAATCCTAAAAAGCAGCATAAAATCCTAAAAAATGGATTTATTGAACACTTCAACCGTGCTAATAAAAACCCACAAATACTTAAAAATTTTCTTCAAAAGAAGTGAAAAAACATGAACAAAATCATATTATTAACCGGTGCAAACGGCTTTTTAGGGACCCAAATTACTTCACGCCTTCTT
>JACIWG010000325.1 GCA_014361085.1 Nitrososphaeria archaeon | reverse complement strand
GAACTTATTAGAGAATCACTTTACTCATGGGTTAATATGGCTGACAATGTACTTGAAAAAATGGATAATATCAAGTTTTTTATAATGCCAGGTAATGATGACTCCTATATAGTGGATAAGATTCTTTCTGAATCAAAATATCTAATAAACCCAGATGGAAAGGTGGTTGAAATAGATTCAAACCATAAACTTTTCTCTTTAGGCATTTCTAATATTACCCCTTGGAAATGCCCAAGAGACTTTACTGAAGAAGAGATTTCAGCTAAAATTGGATCAATTCTAAATATGGCCATTGAAGGTCAGCTTATATTCAATATTCATGTACCACCATATGGAACCCATATAGATTTGGCTCCAAAATTAAATGATGAAATGAAACCAATACTTAAACCGGGCGGTGAATATGAAATGGTTCACGTAGGCAGTATTTCAGTAAGGGCTGCAATAGAAAAGTTTCAGCCGAAAATAAGTTTTCATGGGCACATACATGAATCTAGGGGTGTTGATAAAATTGGTTCAACAATTATATTTAATCCGGGTAGCGAATATAATATTGGCATACTGCGGGGTGTACTAGTAGAAGTTGATGAAAAAAAAGTTAGAGACTATATATTTACTCAAGGTTAGGATGAAATTAAGTTTTTAAATTGTCTAACAAATCCCTAACTATAGCAATGTCCAATGATTTCTGGTCTAAACTGAATTTAAGTAAACTGAAAGGCTATTTTCTTATTGTGCCAACTTTTCTTTTTGAACTAATTTTCTTTATAGTTCCATTGTTCATAGTTTTCGTATACAGTTTCTCTAAAGTAGATTCCTTTGGTAGAATAGCTTTCGAATTCACTTTACAAAATTACTTTAATGTTCTAACACCAGAATTTTCTCGAACAATATTAAGAACTTTAGGGATAGCCGTCATCTCTACAATAGTGTGCCTTTTAATAGGTTATCCAGTAGCATACTATATTGGATTTAAGGCAAAAAGTCGTCAAAATCTTCTTATCATGTTAATAATTATTCCTTTTTGGCTGAGTTTTGTCGCTAGAACATATTCTATTATCTCAATTTTCAGCACCAACGGTATACTTAATCAAATTTTAACATTAC
>JACIWG010000324.1 GCA_014361085.1 Nitrososphaeria archaeon | reverse complement strand
TATCATAATATTCATTCGCTTCTTTCACATCATTTGGGTCATTAACATCCCATTCTATTTCTATAGCCACACCTTTCCTAGTTACCTTCAAATTAAAAAAGGGGGTTAACATACACATTTATTAAAATTTATTTTTCCCAAAAATTATACTTAATACTATGTCAGCATATTTTGGCTACATGTTGCGTGTGAATCTAGATAATGAAAAAATCGAGAAAATCTATTTGGACGAACCAACTTTAAAAAAGTTTGTTGGTGGAACAGGCTTAGGCATAAAGTTTCTCTACGACGAAGTCCCGCCTACAATAGAATGGAATGACCCAAGAAACAGGTTGATATTTGCTGCTGGCCCACTTAATGCTACACCCATTAATGGTTCAGGATCAGTTTCTGTGGTATCAAAGGGTCCCTTAACAAATGGCGCAGGGTGCAGTCAAGCTAACGGCTTCTTCGGCGCCTATCTAAGACTGTGCAATCTTTTTGGAATAATATTACAGGGGCGGGGAAACAGTTTGAAGTACTTGTACATTGATTCCGAAGGTGCTGAGTTAAAGGATGCTGAATGGCTTTCTGGACTGGATACTTATCGAACCGCTGATGTAATAAAAGAAAAACATGGTTGTAAAGAGCGGCAAATGTGTGTTGCTTCAATCGGTCCGGCTGGGGAAAATCTTGTAAAATTCGCGGGAATCTTCTTTGACTACGGACACTCTGCCTCACATAATGGCCTAGGTGCTGTGATGGGTTCAAAAATGCTTAAGGCTATAGCTGTAAAGCCTGGAAAAGGTAGTGTACCTGTCAAGGATATAAAGAGGGTTAGCGAGATAGCGCGAAAGCTTCTCGAAAATGTTAGGACAAATTATAGGGAAATGTACAATTATGGTACATTGACAGGAATACATAATAATGCAAAAGTCTTTCAGTTGCCTGTAAAAAATTATACAACAAGTGCATGGTCTGTGCCTGAAGACAAGTGGATAAAATTTAGTGGAGACTATATTAGGAAAACATATTCTTTAAGAAGAAATAATTGTTGGGCTTGCCAAATACACCATTGCTATATCATGAAAATAACTGAGGGCCCATATTCTGGAGAGGTTTTAGAAGAGCCAGAGTACGAACAGCTTGCAGCGTGGT
>JACIWG010000323.1 GCA_014361085.1 Nitrososphaeria archaeon | reverse complement strand
CATTTATTTCTGGAGACACACCTGACTTAATTTTTGAGAAAATTAGCATAGGTAATGTTATTACACCAGAACCGGTTGTAAACGATGCTTTTATCAAATCATCAAAAGATTGTGTGAAAGCTAAAAGTGTACCAGCTAAAATACCTGGCGCAAGTATTGGTAAAGTAACTTTTGTGAAGGTTTGAAATGGTGTTGCACCAAGACTAAGTGCAGCCTCCTCCAATGAGCGATCATAATCGGCCAACCTAGCCCTTACAACAGTGAAAACGTATGCTACACAGAAGGTTGCATGCCCTACTATTATAGTGTTTAACCCAAGCTTTATATTAAATAACACGTAAAAGAGTAGAAGAGAAAGTGCTTCCGTTATTTCAGGTATAATTATTGGCACAAGCATCATTATGTAAAACAAATTCTTTCCTTTCATTTCATACCTGATTAAAGCGTATGCTGAAATTGTACCGAGCACAGCGGATACAATTGATGTTGTAACACCTATTATTGTACTATTTGTCAGCGCATTCCAGATTTCCTGGTTTCTAAAAAGCTTTTCATACCATTCAAGGGAAAAACCTTTCCATAATACAGTGGAACCTATTCTTCTTCCACCCATTGTAATACCTTCATTAAATGAGAATAGTACGAGGATAGCGATAGGTAGATATAATATTATGTAAACAAGTGAAACATACATTTTTAGGAATATGTCAAAAACTTTTTTCAAAAGCCCAGTTCAACCTCCTTTGCAAAATATTTAATATACAATAAGGTTATCAGAATAACTAATAAAATTAATACAATTGAAAGTGCTGAGCCAAGTGGATAATTGCCCATCGTCAAAAATATTATCCAAAGATGATTTCCTATCATATACCATTCTATGCCACCCAAAAGCTCAGGTATCAGAAATTCGCCGACTGAGGGTATGAATACTAGAATTGAACCGGCAAACACTCCTGGTAATGTTAAAGGCAAAGTTACCTTAAAAAAGGTGTTAATTGGTGAAGCACCTAAACTTTGGGCAGCCTCCAAATATTGTGGATTCAATTTTTCAACAGAAGCATATATTGGAAGCACCATCATGGGCAAATAGTTGTAGACCATGCCAAACACTACATAATACCAAGTGTACAGCCATTGAGGTTTTTCTCCAAC
>JACIWG010000322.1 GCA_014361085.1 Nitrososphaeria archaeon | reverse complement strand
AAAATTAAGAAACAAGCTTTTATATAAACATTTTCATCTAAAATAGTTTTACCATATCGTTTACACTTTCCAAAACAATGTCTGGATAATATTTTTTCGGCACTTTATCTAAATCAGCTTTACTTGTAACGCCTGTTAAAACTAGAATTGATTTAATACCTGCTCTTTTTGCTGCAATTATATCTGTTTCAACTTTATCTCCAACAATGACAACCTCATTTTTTCTTAAACCAGAATACTTTAACGCCATTTCTACTATTATTTTAGAAGGTTTACCTATTAAAAAAGGCTTCACCTTTGTTGCAGCAGTAATTGCTGCAGCCATAGCGCCCGCTCCAGGTCTATAACCGTCTTCTACAGGCAAAACCATGTCAAGATTAGTTGCAATAAATTTTGCACCATACTGGATTGCATAGCATGCTGCCTCTAGACGTTTAAAATTAAATTCAGGGTCAAAGCATGAGACAACAAAATCTGCTTCTCTAGCATGCTCATCATCAACTACAATGAAACCCTTTTCTTTAAAAAGAGATTTGAGTGCGGATCCTCCAACAACATAGACTTTATGATTTGTCCCATATTTTTTGTACATATATTCTACTGTCGCCATCCCGGAAGTATAGAATTCACTTTCTACCGCATCCAAGCCCATGCTTTTAAAGTGCTCAACATACTCCTTTTGCGATCGGGAAGCATTGTTTGTTAAATAGATTATTTTTAAATTCCTACTTTTCAAATAAGCTATTGTTTCTCTTACACCGGGAATTGGAGTCCTTCCTCTGTATATGCAACCATCTAGGTCAAAAAATATTCCCTTAACATCTGTAAGCATATCTAAGCTCCCTAAGAAGCACGTATATTAAAATTGTAGACCATCTAGTCAAGCAGGAGAACTCACTTTTTGATGGGAACATAATTTTTCTAAAAACTTAAAAATTTATAAACATTCATAAAAAATCTGCTTACATGGAAGATTTATTCAGCCTAATCTTATCCGATTTCACTCTTGCCCTGATCCTCTTTTCAATAATAATTGTAACTGTCTTTATTACAAAAAAGTTTTCCAACATTTGGATAAACAGGAAGATAATTCATCTTTCTGTGGTTCCAGCAATTTTATGCTATATGTATGTTTTCAATGAACCATATGTTTTATTT
>JACIWG010000033.1 GCA_014361085.1 Nitrososphaeria archaeon | reverse complement strand
CCTAAACTTATCGACAATTCATCCCACGGTTAAAAACGTAGGCTTTCTTGTCGATTTCTGTAAAAAAGATTTGGGCTGTAAACCCCCCTTTAAACTTTTTTATATCTTCTTATCAGGCCAGAGATTTTTAGCTGCTCAAACTTTCTTCTTGCAGTAGAAATTATTTCTTTAGCATACTCATATTCTTTCTCTTTACCTGTCTTTTTCCTCGCCAAACCCTCCAAGCATGCTTCATAGGCTGCTGCAGCAGCTTCTCTTGGATAAACGTCCCATTCTTCCATTGTTGGCACAATATATTCTTCACTTAAACCTTTCTCCTCAGCCATCCTAGCTATTTCAAATGCGGCTGCAAGACACATTCGGTCAGATATTCCCTTAGCCCTAACATCTAATGCACCCCTAAATATTCCAGGGAAGACAAGTGAATTGTTAAGTTGGTTTGGGAAATCAGACCTTGCAGTAGCAACAACTTTAGCGCCAGCCTCCTTAGCTTCACTAGGCCATATTTCTGGAATAGGGTTAGCGCATGAGAAAACTATTGCCCTATCATTCATTTTCTTAACCCATTCTTTTTTGATAACACCTGGACCCTGTCTTGACATCGCTATACAAACGTCAGCACCATCTAAAGCTTCAGCTATGCCGCCTTCTTTCCCATCAAAGTTTGTTCTCAGGCAAAGCGCCCATTTGTATGGTTCACTCTTTTCAAGGTCAGACCTACTTCTACTCAGTATCCCCTTACTGTCAACCATCACAATCTTTCTTTCATCAACACCGGCTTTGACGATTAACCTTTCAACACTCACGTTCGCAGCTCCAACACCGACCATTGCAACCTTAACGTCACCAAGCCTTTTCCCAACAACCTTTAGTGCATTAATTAGTCCAGCGCAGACTATTGTTGCAGTACCCTGCTGGTCATCGTGCCAAACAGGTATCGAAAGCTCATTCTTCAGCCTTTCAAGTAGTGAAAAACATTTTGGCTTCTCTATATCCTCCAAATTTATTCCCCCAAACGATGGTTCAACAGCCTTAACAACTTTAACAATCTCTTCCTCGTCTCTGAGGTTGATGCAGAGGGGCATAGCGTCAACACCGCCCAAATATTTGAAGAGAAGAGCTTTACCCTCCATCACTGGAAGTGCTGCATCAGGGCCAATATTCCCTAATCCAAGAACCCTTGTTCCATCAGAGACAACGGCTATAGTGTTCCATTTGAGCGTCAGCTCAAAAACTCTATCCCTTTCCTCGATTATTGCTCTACAGGCTTCAGTGACACCGGGAGTATACCATATGGCAAAATCTTCTAGCCCAGAAATCCAGCATTTGGGAATCGTTTCAATCTTTCCCTGAAAATATTCATGCATATTTATAGCATCATCTTCAGACACCCTTAAACCATCCAATATTTTCTCCCCCGAAATGCTGGCTTCTACCATGCTTATATACCTAAAAACTTTTTAGAAAAGATTAAATTTTGCAGGATAAAATGCTTTCTGGACATGAAGGTCAAAGTTTTCAGCCCACTATCCGAAACACTTGGTTTTAAGGAGAAGGAGATAAGATTGTCTAAAAAAGTTAGGATAAAGGATATTCCAGAATTGGCTAAAGTTAAACTCGAGGATTATGTGCTTTCATTGAACAGGGTTAAAGTGGTTTCCTCAGATACTGAAGTTGGCGATGAAGACGAATTATGGATTCTTCCTCCAATAGATGGCGGATAGGAACAGGACCATATTTTAGGCTACCATAGTATAAAACTTTCTTCTAAAATCCTTTCAAGCAATTTCACGTTAACATGAACTGGGCTCATTGAAAGAAGCCTTTTTTGCAAAAGCGCCTTTTCAGCTAAAACATGTAATTCTGATTTTCTAAAACCAATTTCACTCAACCCATTTGGGAAATCAAGTATTTTCATAAAGTTTATGATAATTTCCCAAACTTCAACATCATATTCTTTGAAGCCTAAAAGGTAGCTGATATTACCAATCTTTTCAACCAAATATGGTGTCAGAAGCCTTAATGTTGCCGGAGCAGTTATTGATACAGCAAGACCATGTGGAACCTTAACACCCTTTTCTATAGCTTCACCCGCAATTGGATATGATAGGGCGTGGCAGATGTGTACACCAGCATTGCCGAAAGCTAAGCCAGCGATTGTTGCAGCAATATGCATACTTGACCTAGCTTCAATATCATTGCCATTCGAGTATGCTCTTGGAAGAAACTTTCCGATGAGAGTTATTGCAGATTCGGCTAAAGCGTCAGTTATTGGGTTGGAGCCACAGTAGACAGGCCTTTCTGCAACAGTTGGTGGAGCAGGTTTAGCATAGTATGATATTGTAGTGTACGCTTCTATTGCATGCATTAGAGCATCCATGCCTGTTGCAGCAGTAACCTTCTGAGGCATAGTTAAAGTGACTAGGGGATCTAAGATTGCTAGTGAAGGCCTTAGATGATCATCTGATATGCCGAACTTAACCTTCTTTTCGGGAAATGTTACT
The DNA here is from genome assembly GCA_014361085.1 of Nitrososphaeria archaeon. GTDB lineage: Archaea > Thermoproteota > Nitrososphaeria > JACIWG01 > JACIWG01 > JACIWG01. Next base: position 10,706 of record JACIWG010000033.1, on the reverse strand, counting down.
ACGGCAACACTTGTAGTCTCACTTCCAGTTCCAGATGTTGTTGGAACAGCGATAAGAGGCTTTAATGGCCCTGGAACCCTTAAACCTTTACCTAAAGGTTGGACAAAATAGTCTAGAAAGTCTGTCGGATATGTTGTGTAAAGGTTTATTATTTTAGCAGTATCTATTGCACTTCCACCACCTAAGCCGATTATACAATCATATGACTTCTTTTTTGCAAACTCTATACCATTAAGGATAGAAGAATGTGATGGTTCAGGTTCAACACCATCCCAAACATCTACTACAACATTTTTTTCGCTCAAGCTAGAGACAGCTTCTTCAACAACCTTAGTATTTTCCCTCAAAAAATTGTCTGTAACAATTAAAGCATTTTTCACAGCAAATTTAGAGACATCATATCCTATTTCCTTTAAAACTCCTAAACCGAACTTTATTGGAACCGACCTAAACCAGAATGCATAATCAACTGGCAAACTTAAGCCACACATAATATTCCCACAAACATGTATGGAGAAGGGTGAAATATAAAGACTTATGAAGCTAAGCGTGGTTAGTGCAATAAAATTAAAGTAGATTTGCGTTATAGAGGACAACCCCTTCATTTAAAACATTTAATATGAAAGGATTTTCTTCCCTAATCATTCTATCAAACTCTTCTTCAGTATATCCTAGGGGTTCTAGGGGAAGATTTTCGACATTAAGTTCAAGTAAAACTTTAATTCTATCCAGAAAACTTTCATTCCATTCGCCTACAACAATTAAATCTATATCGGAGCCTTCACTAAAGTCACCTCGAGCGAAGGAGCCGAAAAGGATAATCTTTTTCGGCTTCAACTTTTCAACAAGCACATTCTTGTACCTTTCTATACCTTCAAACAATTCTTTACTTCTACTAATATCGACTCTGCATAGTTTACACATTTTTCAGCAACCTCACGAGTATAGTACCTGTATGGTGCACCTGAAGGGTAAGCGTTTGGATACCTTGCCCCTATATAATGTCGGTCCAATTCTCTAGCAAAATCAATAAACGCATTAAATCTTCCATTAAACTTTGAAGCTTCTCCAACCAAATCTAAAACAGAATGTGTTATTAAAGCCCTAAAACCTTTAGAGTAAAGAAAACCTTTCAGAGCCTTTTCAGCGGCCTGTTGAGAAAAAAATGATGACGCATAATAGTTACCGTCCTTAACACAATCTTTAGCAGTTTTAAGGTCAGCTTCAGCCTGATCAAGCCACCTTAATCCTTCAATCAAATTTTTATCCATAAAATCATCTCTGAAAAATGAAGACAATCTTCTATTTAAATTTTCAATTCAAAATATCATATAGAATAACCTTTATCTTGTAACCTTTTGCAGACAAAATAGTGTGTGAGAAAGGCGATTATTTAATTATGGTAGAGCAAAAGATTTAAAATGTTATAATAAAACTTATGACTGGGCTCGTAGCTCAGCATGGATAGAGCGGCAGCCTCCTAAGCTGTAGGTCGGGGGTTCAAATCCCCTCGGGCCCGCCACCATATTTAATACAGATCATTGCTTTTGGAATAAATATGGTAAAAATGGATATATACAGGTTTTTTGCAGGTATATATTTTGAGGTAAATTGGAAAAGCGTAAACTTATTCGCCTTGGAAGGTCCACACTTGTTGTTTCACTGCCCTCAGAATGGGTTAGGCTTAACGAGTTAAAGCACAGTGATACAGTTGCTTTAGAAGTTCAAGGTGACGGCAGCCTCCTAGTATTCCCTACAGAGAATAGGGTTTCAGGGGAGAAGGAGATAACAATTTACATTGACCAGTTAGATAAGGAAGGTAAGATAACTAGGGAAATATTATCCTATTATCTTAATGGCTACAATACTATTAAGGTTGTTTCAAGTAGGGTTTTAACGGTTAGGCAGCAGAAGTTGATTAGGCAGCTTGCTCAAAAACTTTACATGAATATAATTAATGCAACATCTAGTGAAATGGTTATGCAGAGTTTACTAGACCTTTCAAAGATACCTTTAGAAACAAGTTTAACCAGAATGTATACTATAACATATTCTATGTTTTTAGACCTTGTTAAATCTTTAGAGAACTATGACCGTGAGCTTGCAATTGCAATAGTTTCGTTAGACGATGAAGTTGACAACTTTTCATACCTTCTTTTAAGGCTTCTTAGGACAACATTAGCCTATTCAAGCACTTTGGGCCAGTTAAAAATTTCAAAAAACAATTGTCTCGACGGCCTTATTGTTGTACAGAACATTGAGTATATTGCTGACAATATTGTGAATATAGCGCAAAGAATTTTAGGAATAATAGATGAGGGTAGAAGGTTTCCAAAAGAACTTTTAGAACTTCTTAAAAAATTATTTGAGGAAGGTATAAAATTTTATGAAAGCGCCTTTAATGCTTTTATTACAACTGACAGCCAACTTTCAAACAGTATACTGGAATCGAGGACAGTGTTTAGTGAAATAAATTCAAGAATATTGGAAAATCTGATTAGACAACAGGATCCTGTAATAGTTTGCGCCACATGCACCATAAACAGTAACCTTCAAGCGATAGTGGCAAGCATCTCGAGGATAGCTGAGGCAGCCATAAACAAGCATGCGTTAGCAGGCAAATAGCATATTCAAATATATAATTTTATACAATATCATATATTTATATACTGTTTATATTAGTATATTGACAAAAAATATATACTCAAATAGATTACCCGTTGTACAACAATTGAGAGAGGCGAATGAATTGTCAGAGTATCCTAAAACTGTCTCAGATAAGAGAATAATTTTAATAGATAAAACAATAGCCGCATACGGGTATAGGAGAGACGCTCTTCTAGAAAAATTACACGTGGCTCAAAACATTTACGGTTACCTTGAAAAGAAAATACTTTTACACATTTCAGAAAAGTTGAAGATTCCACCTAGCCAAGTTTATGGTGTTGCAACATTCTACAACTACTTTAAGCTGAAAAAGCCTGGATCTCATGCGATAACATTTTGTCTTGGGACAGCATGCTATGTTAAGGGAGCTGAAGAAATACTTTCGGCTGTGGAAAGAGAGTTTAATGTGAAGAGGGGTGAAACGTCCGCTGACGGAAAAATTTCAATATTTGTTACAAGATGTGTTGGTGCATGCGCTATGGCACCAAACGTTATAATTGACGATGAAATGATAGGTAAAGCGACTAAGGAGACAGTTTTAGATAAGATAAGAAGCCTTTTGTAGAGGTGATAGTTTGAAGCCTGAGGAAATCCAGAAGATTGCTGAAATCGAGCATGACATGAGAATGGCTTACAAGTATCGTATCAAGGTATGCTGTTCAAGTGGATGCATTCCCTTTGGAGCACAAAAACTTTTGAAAGCATTTGAAGATGCTGTCAAGGAGCTTGGGCTACAGAATGTTTGCAAGGTTGCTAGGACAGGGTGTGTTGGCACATGTTCTGTTGCACCAGTTGTCTTAATAGACCCTGGAAACCATCTTTACCAGAATGTTAAGCCCGAGGATGCTAAAAGAATTGTTCAAGAACATGTTGTTAATGGACGAATTTTAGAAGAGTTTGTTTATAAAAATGAGGCATATTTTAGTAAGCAGTATAGGCTTGTTTTAAGGAATGCGGGAAAGATTGACCCACTAAGGATAGAAGATTATATTTCAGTCGGAGGCTATTCTGCACTAGCTAAGGCATTAACGCAGATGACCCCTGAACAGGTAATTTATGAGGTTACAGTAAGTGGTTTAAGAGGACGTGGTGGTGCAGGATTTCCAACAGGACAAAAATGGAACTTTGTTGCAAAGTCGACGGCTAAACCAAAGTATGTTGTAGCAAACTTGGACGAAGGTGACCCCGGTGTATTCGCAAACAGAACATTAGCTGAAGCAGACCCTCATGCTATAATTGAGGGAATGACTATTGCAGCATATGCTGTTGGAGCAGAAAAGGGTTACATATATATTAGAAGCGAGTATCCTTTAGCAATACAGACTTTAAAGAAGGCTATTGAACAGGCAAAATCCTATGGCCTTATTGGAGACAACATTCTAGGTTCAACATTCAACTTTGATATAGAGTTGAGGCTTGGGGCGGGTGCTTTTGTTGCTGGAGAGGAGACAGCTATACTTTCCTCAATAGAGGGGCTTAGGGCTACACCTAGGCCTAGGCCACCATATCCTGCTGTTTCAGGACTTTGGGGTAAGCCGACATTAATAAACAATGTTGAAACCTTAGCCAACGTTCCATTGATTATATTAAATGGTGGCGCATGGTTTTCTAAGATAGGTACACCAAAGTGTACTGGAACAAAATGTTTTTCATTAACTGGAAAGGTTAGGAATCCTGGACTAATAGAGGTTCCAATGGGAATAACATTGAAGGAGGTTGTTTATGAAATCGGTGGAGGTGTGCCTGAGGGTAGAAAGTTTAAGGCAGTCTTAGTCGGAGGACCTTCTGGAGGATGTCTTCCAGAAAGCATGCTTTCACTTCCAATAGACTATGAGTCGCTTACGCAGGCTGGTGCAATAATGGGTTCCGGCGGAATTGTTGTAATAGACGATGAATCATGTATTGTTGATACTGCAAGGTTCTTTATAGACTTCTGTATGGACGAATCCTGTGGAAAATGTGTACCATGTCGTGCGGGATTGCCTAAGGTTAGAGAAATTTTAGACAAGATTATGGTGGGTGAAGGGACTGAAGAAGATCTCAAAGTTTTAGAGGAACTTTCCTATCTTATTAAAGATGCAAGCTTATGCGGTCTAGGGCAGACAGCCCCAAACCCCGTACTTACAACATTAAACTATTTCAAAAAAGAGTATCTTTCACATATTTTGGATGGAAAGTGTCCAGCTGGAAAATGTAATATTAAAAGGATGGAGGTTGTTAAGAAATGAGTGAAAGAACAGTTAAGCTTGTAATAGACGGCAGGGAAGTTTTTGCAAAACCAACAGACACAATACTTAAGGCTGCAAAAGACAATGGAATATATATTCCAACACTATGCTACCTTGAAGGCTTAACAGCATATGGAGGATGCAGACTATGCGTTGTCGAAGTAAAGGGTAATCCTAAGCTTATGACATCATGCACTACACCAGTAAGCAATAACATGGAGGTTATAACAAATTCACCTAGACTGAACAAATACCGTAAGCAGATAATAGAACTTCTGCTAGCAGAAAGAACACACACTTGCTCAGTGTGTGTGGCAAATGGAAGTTGTGAGCTTCAGGAGCTTGCAACAAGATTCGGAGTAGACCACACAAGTGTTTCAAGAAACTGGAAAAGGTTTGAAATTGACATGACACATGAACGTTTTGTCCTAGACCATAACCGATGCATCCTATGCACAAGATGCATTAGAGTATGTGATGAGATAGAAGGAGTTCACGTACTAGATGTGAAAAGGAGGGGGAAGGATTCGAGCATTGTAATCGATTTAGATGAGCCTTGGGCAGCATCATATTCATGCACATCATGTGGAAAATGTTCAGCCGTATGCCCTGTTGGAGCAATATACGTTAAGCTAAAACCATTGTCTGAGACAAAGAAGAAGGAGCTTCCAGAATTTGTTGTTGAAAGGAGGAGGAGGTGATTTAGGTTGGCGAAGGTTAAGGTTGCAACGGTATGGTTAAGTGGATGCTCAGGCTGCCACATGTCATTCCTAGACCAGGATGAGAAGATTATAGAATTGGCTGAGAAAATAGAACTAGTTTACAGTCCAATAGTTGATATAAAGGATTTTCCAGAAAACGTTGACATAACATTTGTTGAAGGAGCCGTAGCAAACGAGGAACAGTTGCACCAGCTTAAGACCATTAGAGAGCGTACAAAACTTCTTATAGCCTTCGGAGACTGTGCTGTTACAGGAAATGTTGTTGCTTTAAGGAACATGTTCCAAGACAGTGTTAAGGAGGTTCTGGAAAGAGCTTATGTTGAAAACGTGGACCATAGTAAACAGTATCCTACGCAGGTTCCGAAGCTTTTAGAAAACGCTCACCCCCTACATGAAGTTGTCAAGGTAGATTTCTATCTCCCTGGATGCCCGCCATCAGCTGAACTCATAAACTATGTTCTAAACGAAATTTTAGATGGAAGAAAACCGTCTCTAGAGGGAAGGTTTAAATTTGGTTAGAGGTGAAATGTTTTGAAAGAGGTTGTAATAGATCCTGTAACAAGAATTGAAGGACATGCTAAAGTAACAATATTCTTGGACGAAGATGATACTGTTAAGGAGGCAAGATTCCATGTTACAGACTTTAGGGGATTTGAAAAGTTCTGTGAAGGCAGACCATACTATGAAATGCCCTCTCTTACTGCAAGAACATGTGGAATATGTCCAGTAAGCCACCTACTTGCTTCAGCAAAAGCATGTGACCAAATAGCTTCAGTAGAAGTTCCTGAGGGGGGAGAAAGGTTAAGAAGGCTAATGCACTTTGGACAGATAATACAATCTCATGCACTAAACTTCTTCTACCTATCTTCACCAGACCTACTGCTTGGAATGGACTCTGAACCATCCAAAAGAAACATTTTTGGACTCATAAAAGAACATCCTGAGTTTGCTAGAAGAGGTATAATGTTGAGAAAGTTTGGGCAACAGATTATTGAACGCTTAAGCGGTAAAAGAATACATTCTGGAGAATGGATAGTTCCCGGTGGAGTGAGAACACCACTTACAAAGGAAAAGTGTGAAATGATCCTTAATGAGACACCTGAAGCCTTAAAAATGATTCAGAAAACTTTGGATGAATTCAAGAATAGAATTGACAAGTTTAGGGAGGAAATTGAAAACTTTGGAAACTTTCCAACATACTATCTTGGCCTTGTATCAAAAGATGGATTACTAGAACACTATGATGGATTTATAAGGGTTGTTGGACCAAAAGGTGAAATTGTAGCAGACAAACTTGACCCGAAAAAATATTTCGAGTACATTGGAGAAGCTGTTGAACCATGGTCCTACATGAAGTTCCCATACTATAAGCCTGTAGGATATCCAATGGGAGTATACCGTGTAGGCCCACTCGCAAGACTAAATATTGTTACAAAATGTGGAACACCATATGCGGACAAAGAGCTCAGGGAATACAAGAAGTTTGGAGAAAATGGTGTTGTAGAAAGCACCTTCCTATACCACTATGCAAGACTAATAGAAATACTATATAGCATAGAGAAGGTTAAGGAAATGCTTGAGGACCAAAAAGTTTTGGACGAAAATGTTCAAGCAAAATCCTACACATGCAGAAGTGAGGGAATAGGTGTTGCTGAAGCTCCAAGGGGAACACTAATACACCACTACAAAGTTGACAGGGATGGAAAGATTACTTGGGCTAATATGATAATTGCAACAGAAAACAACAATCTGGCATACAATATGGCTATCACACAGGTTGCAAAAAAATATGTTAGGGGAAAACGTTTGACAGAGGGGATACTTAACAGGGTTGAGGCAGTAATTAGAGCCTTCGACCCATGCCTAAGCTGCGCCACACACGCTTGGGGTGAAATGCCTCTTACAATACACTTGTACGATCACAGGGGAAGGGAAGTGGATAGGCTAATTCAGGACTAGCCTAGAAAACATTGTTTTTGAAAATATAAAATTTTTTTTTAAACCCTATTTTATTACATACTTGAAAAGGCTTTCAAAAGCTGATAGAACATCATTGCCGTGAACATTCTCGTTTATCAAGAAAAGAGAGTATGACCCTGTGCCAGAAAGTATGTCAAGCGCATGCCTAACCATCTTATACGCCTGCTCAAAGCTTGTCAAAAGGATTATGTCACTAAGGTTATCGAACACTATTCCATAACAGCCTTTACCAAGTGTATTAAAAACACCTAAAATACTTGATACATCATTAACTGGAACAACATACATTCTATCATTCAACTTAAAAACCTTTGATGATGTAGGAGATAGGAAAAAGAATTTTACACCATCATATTCCTTAAACCTATCCTCAAAAATACCGCCCCTCCTAGTAAATATGTATGCACTTTCATTGTTACTCAAACATTCTCTAACGAAGTCAGTAACCTTAGGCAAATAATTTTCTGAATCAAATTCTAGTAGAACATTCGAGATCCTAAGAATATTATGGCTTACTCCAATCTTTCTAGAGAAAACTTCAAGATCGTCTTCACCAAATCCCTTAGGCAAAAATATCTGCTTCAACTCTTTAGCTGAAAACTTTTCGAAAACCCTTTCTGACACAATATACTGTTCATGCTTTTTTAGAACATGGATAAGTTCGGCGCCCAGAAGGTTATAGTTTCTGTCAATAAATTCAGCCAATACATCCTTAAAAACCTTTTTAACTTCACCATCCTCTAGGAGGGTTAAAGCTAAATCGATAAAACTGTTGATCTTGTTAACATCAACATCTCCTCTAACATTTAAGACTATTCTAGAACCTTTATCATCATAGGAAATAAGGTCATTCAAACCTCTATCATTCAAGTACGATATTACCCTAAAGTATCTTATGCCAAGCTGTTCAGGAAACCTTGATAAGCATTCAATAAAAGATTTTATAAGTCCAGAAAAGTCTTCAGACATTTTAGAATATCCTATCGGAACCAAAGTTAAAACTTCTTTTTCAGGAGAACTTGAAACATAGTATATTATTGTGAATGTTGCAAGATAAAATAGGCCACCTAATGGTGGAAAGTTTGGGTCAGACTGCATTAAAACTATATTTGTTACAGTAACACCTACAGCCTGAAAGACTATAAACGATACAAGAATGTACAAGATTTTTCTTTTAAGAGACTTTGCAGCAGCCTTAAGCCAGAGAAAGAATAATACAATCAGTATCGAAGCCATGTAGATTGGTGTAAAGAAGGTTATAATAAAATTCGCTTGAGGATCTATTATCGTTTGATAACTCCATCCAAAATTGCCCCAACTCATCTTATATTCTACAAACATTGCATAGAGAATACTTCCAAACACACTTGGAATCAGTCCAATAACATTTAACATTCGAGGCTTCCATATGTTAAGGAATGTTAGGAAAAAGAAGCCTAAAATAAATGGATGCATAATGCCTATTATCTTGAACATCTGGAGAGAGAATTCATAGGTTCCAGCTGTCCGATGAAGGAATACAAGAACATCCCATACAGCTATAGATATGCCGAACATTGCAAGAGAAACACTAACATAGTTCACTTTCAGCCTATAAATTGTTAATATTGTCGCAAATATTACAGCCAAAGCTCCAACAAAATATTCTAGAAACAGGAAAATAAAGCTGAATATAGAAAGTTCAAGCATTTCTACTACATTCTCTCAAATCTTCTAAAATTTGCACCTTTTCAGGAGGAACTATTTTTGGAGGCTTATATTGGCCTAAAGGAACATTTTTCCTCGCCTGCATGATAGCGTATCTGGTGAAAGTACCTCTTGAAAGGAATTCAACCTTTATGGCTTCAGAGGGGTCGCTTACCCTAAAGTCATTAACATAGTCTCTGAACTCAGGTTGTACATTAACTAGAGCATTAAATATCCTTTTTTCAGCATCCCTTTCACTTATAGACCACTCCTTTTCAAACAGTACGAGAAGCCTTTCTTTCGGATTAAGAATTTTGGTAACAGCCCACCTGTCTGAAGCCTTAAAATTTGCTTCAACAAGAGCTCTTGCCATAACATCTTCGGTAACCCTATAATAGTCATAGACTGAAATTAGAGACTGAACTCGGCCTTCGAAAGAGAATACGGGCATACCGTCATAGAAGTCTATAACCCTAAACATGTCACCAATCCTATACCTTAATAGCATGGTGTAAAAGGGTGTTCCAACAAGCTCATATGATTCACCCAACTTTAATTCATAAATCTTTCTAATCTTACCTTTCCCGTCAAGGAACTCGAAGTATAAGCTTCTAAGATTCGGCATAAAATCCATCTTCCTATCAGGTCTACCGAACATGGCGCTACCGAATTCCGTTGAACCATATGAGTTTAAGGGTGTAACACCAAATTCTTTTTCAAAAAATTCAGAGTATAGTCTAGCGTCTGTACTCCCTATAAGCACACCCTTCAAAGGCATAATTTCTTTTAAATCTCTCTTTCTCTCATTAGAAAACTTTAGAGTAAAAACCTTTAACATTATAAGAAGACGTTTAATCCAACTAGATGTAGCCTTATAGGATTCCTTCAAAAAATATTCTTGGTCAGAAAAGTATTTGCATGCCATATAAAGCAGTGATCCACTGCCTCCAGCCATATGTATCCTGTTACCGTCTTCAATCATCTTTAATGCAATATAGAACTTTTTACCCATATCTCTTATCCTGTCAGCGACTTCGATTGGAGGAATAAATTTTAGAAAATTACTCCAGTACTTTAAAGCCCAACCACTAATGTATGGTGGTGGTGCAATAAGATTAAGCGCGTTCACCCTATCATCTAAAACATTATCACCCCAATCTTTTGAGAAGGCTATAAGTACAAGAGCCATGCTACTTGAAATGAATGTTTCATAAAAGCCTTTTCCGTGAACAAAATATTTTGGCTTACCAGTTGTACCAGTAGTCTTGGCACAAAAATATGGTTCATCTGAAATATATCCTTCACACAACGGCCTAACATGCTGCCCAAATATTCTCATATAATAGTCATGTAATGTTTCATTTTCTCCTACACTAACATTTTTTTCACAATATTCTATAGCTTCTGTAACTCTGCCCAGTAT
>JACIWG010000321.1 GCA_014361085.1 Nitrososphaeria archaeon | reverse complement strand
TGTTGAATAGAAATAGTTTGATTGAACAGATAAGAACCTTTTTTGAACCAAAATCTGTTGTAATTGTAGGTGCTTCTAAAAAAGTCGATAAGGCGGGGCATGTAATTTTTAAAAATTTTGTAGAAAACAGGCGCATAGGTCTCTTTAAAGGCGAAATATATCCAATCAACCCTCATGAGGAAACGATTTTAGGATACAAATGTTATCCATCAGTTAGCAAACTTCCTGTAGACGAAGTTGATTTGGTTGTAATTGTTGTACCAGCACCAACTGTTCCAGATGTAATGAAAGATGCAAAAGAAAAGAAGGCGAAGGCTGCAATTATAATTTCAAGTGGATTTAGTGAAGCAGGGAATTTTGAGCTTGAAAACGAGGTTAAACGTATAGCCTGCGAAGGTGGCATAAGGATTCTTGGACCAAACTGTCTCGGAGTATATGACCCATCTACGGGTGTTGACACACTCTTTCTACCCGTAACAAAGACTCTTATTACAGGAGAAGAGGTGATTGCAACACCTCGTCCTAAGGAGGGAAAGATTGCTGTCCTCACCCAGAGTGGGGCATTCGGTGTTGCCGCACTAGACTATTTGGCAGGTAGACAGTTGGGTATAAGTAAATTTGTAAGTTTTGGAAATAGAGTGGATTTGGATGAATCAGACCTATTACATTACTTTTTAAACGATAATAAGACAAAAGTTATTCTAATGTATCTTGAGTCTATAAGAGACGGAAAAAAGTTTATTGAGGTAGCAGGTGAGGTTACTCGGATAAAGCCTATAGTTGCACTAAAATCTGGCAAGACAAAAGCAGGAGCAAAGGCAGCCCTCTCACATACAGCTTCTGTTGCCGGTTCTGATGAAGTCTATAATGCAGCATTTTTTAAAAGTGGTATAGTAAGAGCCCAGAACATGCACGAGTTCTTTAATATTGGAAAGGCTTTTTCAATGCAGCCTCCAGCAAAGGGAAGAAACATTTGTATTATAACAGATGCAGGTGGGCCTGGCATAATGGTTGCAGACGAATGTGAGCTTAGAGGATTAAAGGTTGAACCCATTTCTGAAGAAGGATTAAAAATGCTTGAAAAAATGAGGGATAGAGGAGAGATACCAAAATAAGATAAAAAATCTAATAAAATAGATTTAAATGGATCAGTTAAATATGACATTATA
>JACIWG010000320.1 GCA_014361085.1 Nitrososphaeria archaeon | reverse complement strand
ATCTAATATGCTTATAATAAAGAGGATTGGAAGAGTTAAAGAAAGTTGCCAAATAAAGAAGCCTGTTGAAAACGAGAAAAATTTTCTAGAATATGTTTTAACCAACCATATGCATTCACTAAATTCAGTGAACCACAGTTGGGAAAATATCATTGGATAAAAGATTATTATAAAGTATGATGGAGACAGGTTAAGATAATATAGGCTGCTGAATCCAGAATACTGAGGTTGCAGAAAAATGTATGGTAGGTAGAGAAAGAATGTGGTCAAAATAAGTGTGTAGAGGTCCCCGTACCTCAACGTTCTTGTAATAGATTCTTTCACAAAAAATAGGATCATATTTTTTGGAGCTGTAGAAAGATCCAAGGGTATAGAGAATATTCCAACCTTACTCAGAACATACTTCTGTTTTCTCACTTGAGATGAGAGACTTATGTCAAACATTGTACGCTGTGGAACAACCTGCACATAGGGTATAAAGTTTAGACTTGAAGCCTTAATCAATAAGAGGAGTGAAATGGTCAACCAAATAGATAGTGAAATAATTGGAACTATAATGGCACTTCCCTTTAAAATGTTTTGGAGACAGCCTACAGGCGAAATATAGTTAAGCCAAAAGGGAAAATAGTTAGGATAGAGATTGTAAAATAGTGGAAAAGAAAAAACTAGTATCATTGTGATAAGAGAAAATCTAACTAAATTTTTGTTATAAAATAATATTAAAGTCTTGAAACTATTTTCTAAGATTATTGAAATTATAAGTATTGCAAGGAGTGAAGAAAATAGAAAAGCAAAAAGGGCCTTCATCAATACTATAGAAATTATGAATGGTATAATTAGGGGTAGAAAAAATAGGAATAATGCAATAGTTAAATCATATAGAGTCTTTGCTAAAAGAAAATCAGATGGTCGGACGTTCGAGGAAAGTATAAACTCATACTCGTATTCAGCCACATTCATTTTACTTACAAAAACTGATGAAAGAAAAAGCAGTGGAAAGACCAAGATTATTGGATATTGTAGTAGGAGATCCGTAATCAATTTTCCATAAAAAGAGCCTTCCGTATAGATTATTGGAACAAGACCTAGGCCGATAAAGGGTAGGGCCAAAATTATTATAATGTTCGATTTAGACTTTCTAAGAGGGCCGAAAGTTGCCTTGATTCTTAAAAGATAGATT
>JACIWG010000319.1 GCA_014361085.1 Nitrososphaeria archaeon | reverse complement strand
TGTTGTATAAACTTTTTCAGAAACATTCGCCCTTCTTATCATAGGAATAACTATTGAGGAAGAAGTGCCACCTATTATTGTTCCAAGCAAAAGTGAACTTAATAGATCCCAATTAAGAAAATAGTGTGCAAAAAAGTATGTTGCTATAATTGATGCTACAATTCCTGAAACGGCTAAGACAATGGCTCTAGGCGCTTCATTCAGAACCTTAAACAAGTCTAAATTTAGTCCACCTTCAAATAGAATGATTAAAAGTGCAAGTGATGCTAGTAGGGGTGTAATTGGGGCAAGGCTTTCTGGATCAATTATTTTTAAAAGTGGTCCAAGCAGGTATCCGCAGAAGATCATTATTAGAATGTCTGGAAAGTTTGTCCTCCTAAAGAGAAGATCAGAGAGGAAGCCTGCTATTAGTATCAGTCCCGCTAGAAAGAATGCTAGCACAAAAGCCATTTTTACCAGATAAAAGAGTTTACATTTCTCCTTTATAATTTTATCTGTTACATAAATTTCATCTTTGTAAAAAGATTTTTAAATAATATTTTTATGCCAGTACTTTAATGCAAGAGCATGAAAGGTTAATTAATGAAATTAAAAATATTGTATCAAAATACTATGAAAATAATTTCTTCAGTGGACATGAATACTCGCATAGCTTGAGGGTCTACAATCTATGCAGGATTCTCGCTGAAGGTGAAGAAGTTGACGAGTTTGTTCTTGAGGCAGCAGCATTATTGCATGATTTGGGAAGAGAGTGGGAAAGAAGGGATCCAAGCATAGATCATGCTGAAAAATCTGTAGAATTAGCTCAAGAAATCTTGAATAAAATAGGGTTTCCAAAAGAAAAAATTTCGCAGGTATTGTATGCTATAAAGGTTCACAGGTTCAGTAAAGGTGTTAAGCCAGAAACTATTGAAGCTAAAATTTTACAGGATGCTGATAGAATAGACGTCTGTGGAGCAATAGGTATTGCAACAGCATTCGCTTACGGTGGAGCATATGGTCTACAATTATATGATATTGACGACCCTTTTGCAGAAAATAGGCCATTAAATGATAAAAAATATTGTCTAGACCACTTTTACACAAAACTTTTAAATCTAGATAAAACGTTGAATACAAAAAGAGGAAAAATGTTTGCACGAAAAAGAAAAATGTTTTTGATAAAATTTTTAAAGGAGTTT
>JACIWG010000318.1 GCA_014361085.1 Nitrososphaeria archaeon | reverse complement strand
TTAATTAAAAGATTTCTTTCAATTCCTTTCTGGTGGGCAAGGAGGGAGAGGAGGGAGGATAGAATAACTAAATTTCATCATGCCATGGATTAAACAATGGTTTTTCTGCGAGAAATTTTCTTAATCTTTCTAAACACTTATCGTTGTATTTGCTCATAATGACTTTTCCTGAAGAATTTTTGACTTCAAAACTAAATACAGGATCCTCTTTTAGCCCTAACACTTTTAATAATTGAACTATAAAGGCTTGGTTTTTATTTAATATCTTAGCTAAATCTTTTGCTTGATAAGGATAATCTACATTTGGATCTATTTTTTCTTTCATTATTACGGCAGGAATTCCTTTCTTCTTATCCTCAACAGGTTTAACCGGGAATGGAGCCCCTTCTTTTGAAACTTCCAATTCTTTTAATGGATATTGAGCAGCTATTATATTGATTCTTTCTAAAAAACTATTTAAATTCTCCTTTACAAATCTTTGAAAATCATCCCAAGTAATAGTTTCATTTTTGCTGGAGTGTCTTACCCATATTTGTCCTTTATAAAAAGAAAATTTTTGTTTATCCCCTTCTAAGTAAATCCCATCCCTTTTGAAAATATGAGGTTTCACCCGAGAATTAGGAACGATAATTTTTATCCCTTTCTTCCCGTATTTCTCAGAGACAATGTTGTGAATTCGTGGTTCTACATAGGAATTCACTTTATCATCAAGCTGTGAAGAATCTAATTGAGAGAGATTTATGTTTACTTTTTCTAATACTACAATTCCTCCTTTTGTATTCGCCATTGCTGTAATAGTTTTTATCAACTTTAGCCATTCTCTTTGTGATCCATCAAAATTAGACTTGAGCTCTTTATCTTCTTTTTCTCCTAATTTTTTAAAATATGATTTAGTCTTTGCCATGAATTTACTCTTTAGGAATTTTTCCTATTAATTCATCAATGGAAACACCTAAAGCCTTGGCAAGTTTAATTAAAGTTTCCAATTTTGGATTTTTTATTCCTCCTCTTTCAATTTTAATAAGGGTGTTATAAGAGATACCGGCTTCTCTTGCCAGTTTCTCTTGAGACCATCCTTTTTTCTGTCTGAGTTTCTTTAGATTCTTTAAATACATAGCCTTTCCCTTGACTTTGCAATAGTATTTAAATACAATATACTTAAATACAGGTTGTTTTAACCATGT
>JACIWG010000317.1 GCA_014361085.1 Nitrososphaeria archaeon | reverse complement strand
GACTCCATTGCACTCTTTTTCTTCTACATTTTCATTATAAGTGATGATGACTATTTTATGACCCATTTCTTTAAGTATTTGTGTCAAATAAAAGGGGTTCTTTATTTCCCCACTCACGATAGGTTCATTTAGAGACGACGGGTACTCTCTAACGAACATACAAATATTCATATTGATTACTTTTTTGCTCTGATTTTATACTTAGTGGTCCTCAATTGATATCTAAATACAACTCTACTAATTTTCTTGCGATAATTTCAGCCCTGAATCTTCTCTCAGCTTCCTTTTTCCCCTTTTTACCCATTTTTTCTCTCAATTTTTTATCACTCGTAAGGATCAACAATTTCTCTGCTATCTCTCTATAATTAGTTGGGTTAACAAGAAAACCTGTGTTATAATCGTGAATCATATACGGTATTCCACCCGTAATTGATGCGATCACTGGAATTCCAACAGCCAATGACTCTAGCACAGCCATTGGTAATGTTTCTTGAAACGATGTTAAACCAACAATTGAAGCCTTTGAATAGAGCTCGAGTAATTTTCTATAAGAAATTCTCCCGAGGAATATTACATTTAATTTTTCTTTTTCAATATATTTTTTTAAAATTCGAATATACTCTGCAGAGCCTTCACCTGTAAAAATTATTTTAAAATCTTTAATTTTATCTTTAATTAATGATAATGCTCTAAGGAATCCAAGTTGATTTTTTCGTGGAATAATTGTAGCTGGATAAAGGATCAGATTTTCTTCGTTTCTCTTAATGTTAAAAAAATCATCGGATATTGGGTTTTCGATTATCACAGCTTTGGATGTGTCGAAGCCTTTGGGTTTAAGCTCATCTATAATATATTGGGATATCGCTATAAACTTATCTAGTTTAGGATAGCAGATTCTTAATCTTTCTTCGTAAAGTCTTGTCCAAACTTTTCCAAAACCACTTGTATATTTTCTCTCCTCCCAAACAATACCATGCAGAGTATATATTTTTTTAACTTCAGCAAATATCCATGGAAAAATTTCGTAGAGATCGTGACTATGTACTATATCAAATTGTTCTTTTGGTTTTTTCAACAATGCTTGAAGCTCTCCAGTAAGAGTGACCAGAGGATGTCTCTTTGAAGACACTACCTTGATATTTCCAAAATCCCTACTTTCGGAGTCATTTAACGATAAAAACGTTATCTCCAAGTCATTCT
>JACIWG010000316.1 GCA_014361085.1 Nitrososphaeria archaeon | reverse complement strand
TACCATTATTTGAAGATGAATTGAATAATATTACTAAAGCTCATATTGTTAGGGGTGTAGATATGGAGTTAAAGGGTATTAGAGGCCGTTTTAAAAAGTTGCAACTCACTGTAGAACCTTTACTAATTAATGTTATTAGAAAGTCTCAGTTAACGAGCATGGCGGTTCAGAACAGAGCCTTTGGAGCATTTCCTGATAGAACATATACTTATATTACCGAGGCCACTAAGTGGGATAAAGTGTTCCTAGGTTTATGGATTGCTGCGTTTTTAATTTACGCGTTTACATGGGGGACACCATCGCAACTTTTATCTTTATTTATGCATTGGAGTAGATGATAGGCCATGAGCTATGAAAATGTTATTAAAGCTGCTATGGGCAGAATCCCATTCGATTTAGCTGTAATAAATGCTCAATTAGTGAATGTCTTTACAAGGGAAATCTATGGAGCAGACATAGGTATTGTGGGGGATAAAATAGCCTACGTGGGACCTACTGGATTTGAAAAGTTGGAGGCAATCGAGACTATTGATGCAAAAGAAAAGTATGCTGTACCAGGGCTTATTGATTCACATTTGCATATAGAAAGTAGCATGGTTATTCCAACAAGATTCGCTGAAGCTGTCCTACCACATGGAACAACAACAGTCGCTGTCGACCCACACGAGATCGCTAACGTCCTTGGAAAAGAAGGTGTAAGGTTGATGCTCGAATCAAGTAAGGGTCTGCCGCTTAAAGTTTATGTGTTGGTTCCAACGTGTGTTCCAGCACTCTTAGGTGTTGAGACCGCTGGAGCAACATTTTTTGCCGAAGATGTTGAGGAAATGCTTCACTGGGAGCGTGTGATTGGGCTTGCAGAAATCATGGATTACCCTGGTGTCATCAATCTTCATGATAGAATCACAAATATTGTTAAGACGGGTGTTAGAGCAAATGTTGTACTGGATGGCCATCATATTATGCTAAGGAACCGTGAACTTTGTGCCTATGCTTCAACTGGCATTGATGCAAATCATGAAAATTTTGAATTCAACGGGGTTCTTGAGGAGATGAGGGTTGGTATGTATGCTAAGCTGAGAAAAAATCTTTTCTTCCTGCCAGAGTTTGTTAAACAGCTTAACTCAATTCCTGATCATCAGAATATTATATTTGTTACAGACGATGTTTTGCCTGATGACTTGCATGCGAATGGGCATCTTGATGATACTGT
>JACIWG010000315.1 GCA_014361085.1 Nitrososphaeria archaeon | reverse complement strand
AAGCGTTGACATTGCCGATCACAATTTTGTCAATCTCACCAAATTTGTATTTCATGACTTGGTTTGTAACTACTGAAGTTACAAACATTATTCCTCTTCCCGCCCCCTCGTGGTTAAATCCCCTAGAGACAATGGTCTTCATGCTATAGGTGTAGTAATAGTTCCTAAACATGTACTCTCCGTGAATCTTGCTGACAGCATATGGAGACATTGGTCTTAGTGGATTGTTTTCATTTATCGGGAGTTCTGGAATTCTATCCGGTTCGGGATAGATATGCCCGTACTTTTCCCTGACCCGCATATATTGTTCTGTTGAGCTTATTACCAGGCCATACTCCTCACTAGATCCTGCAAAAACAATAGTTGGGTCATAGTCCTTTATCCTGACAGCCTCGAGTAAGTTGGCAGTACCAATAGTATTTACTTGGAATGTTTCTAGGGGATGTGTAAAGCTTCTTGGGACAAAAGATTGCGCAGCTAAGTGAAAAATAACATCTGGTTGTGCTATATCCAGAGCATTGGCTAGGCCAGATAAATCTGTCAAGTCGGTTTCAATGAGTTTTACTTCATTGTGAATACCTCTATCTACCAGGTTCTTTGGAATTCTGCCATCTGCTTTTCTTCTAACTATACCATAGACGTTTGCTCCTTGGTCAATCAAATATTTGGCCAAATAAGAACCAACGAACCCACTGACACCTGTAATCAAGACGTTCTTGTCCCTCCAGCTCATTATAACACCTCCCATTTCCTTTGGTCTACTCTTCTAGTGTTGTTCATTGCTTATTTTATAAACTTTGACATAGCCATTATCATAGACTAGCACGTACTTTTCAGACTGCTCAAAAACCAAAAGCTTAACTAGCATCGTGTCTTTTAGAGTAGACGGGATTAAAAAGCAAGCATAAGGAGTTACATAGGTTATGTACTCATCTTGCCCATAATTATAAATAGCATTTTGTCCCGAAGGCACCTCCACTATAATGTTTCCGAGGTCTTTCTTAATACCGCCATAAAGAAGGCTTGCCTTTGTGCTGTTTCCTTCAAATCTCACAATTATTTTTGCATTGGCTGTTGAGTATATCCTTGTATCCCCTAAAGCCCCTTCCAGTGTGAATATATATATTTCGATTTTCTTGTCTGGGGGATAGTATCTATTCAGCCCCTCAAGTTTAAACAGCAAATCCTGGCCTATTACCACATAATTAATAGTTATG
>JACIWG010000314.1 GCA_014361085.1 Nitrososphaeria archaeon | reverse complement strand
ATATTGAAGTCAAGGAACCTGATGATTTGATTGAAATTTTATCGAAATTGATCAAAAATTTTTCTAATCATATTGTTTCAGCTACTGTAAATTTGCAGCCTGATGACACCTTTTTCAAGCTATCCCCTTCCCTACAAGAAATTAAACCTTATCTACTAGCGTTAAAAGATGTGGATGTTATAGATTTTCTTGGAAGACAGCTAATATCTGCCTACCTTTTAAATCACTTATTAGACTTATGCAAAGAATATGGTATCACCGTACAACTTATGCTTGGTGTGAAGAGGCCTGTTCCCGGCGCATCACCTCCAGACTACGCTATCACAGTCTTTAATTTCCAACAGCTGTTGGACCTTGCTGTACTATTTGCAAAGTATCCAGAAATAAATTTTGACATTTTCGTAGCCGACAGCCTATTAAATCATCCTCTTACTGTTATCTCCAAAAACTATCCTAATGTCTTTTTAAGTGGCTACTGGTGGTATTCAATGTATCCTGAAATTATAAGGTCATTTCTTAGACTTAGGCTTCAAATGCTTCCATATAATAAGGTTGGAGGATTTTTTAGTGACGCATATGTTGCGGACTGGGTTTACGGTAAGGTTGTTCTTGCAAAAAGGCAGATTGCACATGTGTTAGCGGAAATGGTTGCTGAAAAGTATGTTGAAAAGGATTTGGCATTAGATATTGCAAAAGCATTACTCTATGAAAACGCTTACAAGATATACAAAAATTTAAGGCCTTAACTGTAACCTTCTAATATTTTCCATACTGTTTTACTGCACGGACCATTGCATCTATGTTTTCAAGCGGTACAGCTGACGGTACACCTCCACCAGCAGAAAGTACATACCCAAAACCATTCTTTGCTTTCATTATACACTGCCTTGAAGCCTCAAAAACGTTTTCCGGGCTGCCTCTTGATAAAACTTCTAGTGGTGGAATATTACCCATCAAACATATCTTATTTCCCACCCTATTTTTTACATCCGCTATATCCATTAGATGGCTAAAATTAAATATCTGAAAACCAGTGTCACAAAGTTTTTCTAGGATGTGTGAAGTGTTGGAATCACAGTGGAATGCTCTAACTTTATCCTGGAACTCTTGGAATACACTCTTTAAAGCTGGGTACCCGAATTCTTCAAAAAGTTTTGGTGAAAGTAGGCCTGGAATATCGTCTAGAACAAATATTCCAATTGAATCTTTTATTAATTCAAGCTGCGCCTTTAACCATCTTATA
>JACIWG010000032.1 GCA_014361085.1 Nitrososphaeria archaeon | reverse complement strand
TTAGTTTTACTAAGGCAGTTATATCTATAAACAAAATGCTTGAAAGCGTTTCAAGTGAAGTGTCTGTAGAAAATTTTATTGAATTTATGGAGTTGATGAAGAAGGTAGAGGGTGAGATAAGCTATAAAAGAGTCTATGAATTTCTTATTAACTCGATTTTAGGAATAAATCCTTTAGCTAACAACTTTTTAAGTTTCCAAATAAATTTAAAGGAAGAAAATAAAATAGAGACACTAAAAATTTTTTGTGAAGCGTACTTAAAATATATTCAGGGGACATTGAGGTCTAGAATAAAACTAATCTTTAACATATTTGAAAAAGAGATGTTTCTCCAGATTTTACCTTATATCCTTGATATAATCGAGAGCGGTGGCAATGTAATGATCGTAGTAGAACCGACGGAAACAGTATCGTACATAGGTATAAGAAAAAGTTTCTCCTCAACAGATATAGTTTCAGCGGGAACTATAATCTTACATTCATTAGCTGTTAATCTGCCACGTCTAGCATATGCGGGTGCTGAAGAAACATTTCTAAAAAGTCTTTTAAAAATAAAGCTTCAGAAGGCGCACGATGCTGTGGAAACACGTAGGAATAATTTAATTAATCTCATGGAGAAAGAGATACTATATTTATATGAATATAATAATGAACTATTTTCTAAAAACTTCCTTTCAATAGTAAATTTGGTAGGATTGGATGAACTTGCAAAATTTGTTGCTTCACAAGATGAAGAGGAACAGAATAGGATGTGGATAAAGTTTATGGAGTTTTCTAAGAAGGTATTAGAAGAATGTGGAAAAGGAGCTGGTTTAAGAGTTTTGCCAGCTGTCTACGTCGACGATTCTTCCAGAAGATTCTATGATATGGATAGAGAAAATATTCCAAAAGAGTTTATAGAGAAAATTAATGCTGGAAGATATTCTCAAACACCTGTACTTGATATCAAGGACATAGGTAATGAGAGCTTAATTAGAAGATTACAGTCGAGAATAGGGGCAACAGATGGAGGATACCATGTGATTTTAGATGTTAGCACAGATGATGGAGACAGCTTATTAGAAGATTCAATAACAGAGGCAATTTCAAAATTGAGTGTGATAAAAATAAGGAAGAAAATGATTTCTTGCGCAACCTGTGGAACAAAAAGTATGCTTCAGTCAAGATGCCCTAAATGTGGTTCAGCTAAGGTACTGGTCTTACAAACAGATAACTAGTTAGATTATTTCTTACCAATAACTTCAAGTTTTCCAAAACGGCCTACATTTAGACGAATTTCACCCTTGTAGCTATTAACATAACCGTTTTCAATTCTAACCATGTCTCCAACTTCAACCATATCTATTTGCTCATCCCATAAAGTCAATTTTATACTACCAGTTTCATCTTCTAAAGTTAGGTCTGCAACCCTCGCCTTCTGACCCGTTCTTAATGTAACTTCCCTTACCTCAGGTTTTTCAACTATTTTTCCAACCACTTGAACCCTTCTCATATTATCTCTTAATTGCGAAATTTGCAAGCTATTCGCACATAAACTTATAAACAAACCCTTAAAAGCTTTACTTATTAAGAGTGTAGTTCTAATATGGGATCAGATGAAAAAATTGAAGAAAGGAAAATGGAATGCTATGGTAATGTAGAAGGAGAAAAAATTATTATAAAGGTGGACAATAAAGTTCAGGAATTATATCAGAGTGGATTTGGGAAAATTGATGGAGAAAATCTGATTTTAGACTTGTATGAGGGACTATATTTAAATGAACTTAAAAAAATAGAGGTTTTATATAAGGGGAAAAATGTAGGTTTCAATGAACTTATGGAAGTATGCTATAAAAAAGATAAAAATGTTCTTACCAATTACCTAGTTTATAGAGATTTGAAAAACAGAGGATTTATAGTTAAGAAGAATGAGGAATTCGGAGTCGATTTTTACGTTTATGAAAAAGATGATTACTGGATAAAACGTGCAAAATATGCAATATTTGTATTAAATGAAGGGTGTGAAATAGATTTTAAAAAAATTTTTGAAAAAATTAAAGAAGTAAAAAATTGTGTGAAGGGGGCAATTATAGCTGTCCTGGATAGAAGGGGAGAAGTAATATACTATAGAGTCTCTGAGGCGACCTTTAATGAAAAAAGATAGAGTTAGACACTATGTTAGGATAGTTAGACCAAAAAATAGTATTATGATAGGTATAGCTGTTATCATTGGAATAATCTTAACCGACCCAAAACAAATTCTTTCAATAAAAACCGTTTACGGCTTTCTAACTGGATTTTTTATTTCATGTTATTCCATGATTGTAAACGACATTTACGATATTGAGGTAGACAGAATTAATAATATGGATAGGCCTCTGGCGAAAGGTGAAATAACTGTTAAAAGCGCGTTGGCATATAGCATATCCCTACTTTTTATAGGACTTGCATTTGCATATTTTACTTCAATTTTAAACTTTATTATAGCAATTTTGTTCGCTTTCATTTCATGGCTTTATAATTTCAGCTTGAAAAAACATGGAATAGTCGGTAATATGACTGTAGCAGTTTCAACAATTGTACCATACTTGTATGGTAATATAATACTTTCATATAATAATATGGTTGGTGAAAATATTTTATCTAATCCAATACTTTTAAGCCCTACTGTTTGCTGGTTTTCTCTAGTATCCTTTTTTGCTGTTACAGGAAGAGAGGTGATAAAAACAATATCTGACATTGAAGGTGATAAAATAAGAGGTGTAAAGTCTATGGCAATATGCTGGGGTAAAGAAAGGGCGGCTAAAACTGGAGCATTATTCTTTATCTTGGCGGTAATATGTACATTAGGTCCTTATATTTTTAGGGAGATGGGTACAATTTATCTTTTGGCAGTATTGTTTCCTGACCTACTATTTATCTACTTATCATATTCTATTCTAAAGGATAGTTCAGGTGAAAATGCTTTACATGTTAAGAGGATGGCTTTAAATGGTATGCTTATTGGATTTTTTTCCTTTGCCATAGAAAAACTGTTGGTGATAGGGGTATGAGTTTACCTTGGACGGAAAAATATAGGAATATCGAATTCAATATGATAATTGGTAATGAAACTGCAAGAAGAGAGTTTTTAGAATGGCTAAAGAACTGGAAAAGAGGGGACAAGGCTGTACTATTACTGGGACCGCCTGGAATTGGGAAGAATACATCAGTATATGCTGCTGCAAGGAAACTAGGATATTATGTGATAGAGTTAAATGCAAGTGATATAAGAACCAAAGATGCGCTTAACAAAAAACTAGGAACAAGTCTTTATGCTGCAAATTTATTTGATGAGAAAAGAATGGTTTTATTTGATGAAATAGACGGCCTATATGGTAGAGAAGATTATGGGGGAATGGAATATATTATTGAACTACTTGATAAACCACCTGTACCAATAGTTCTTACAGCAAACGATGAATCGAACGAGAACATTTTAAAACTTTCTAAGAAAGTTGTATCGATAAAATTCCAAAAGGTTCCATTAAGATTAATTGAAATATACCTTAAGCATATATGTGAAAAGGAAGGTAAACATATGGACAAAAAGGTTCTTCAGAAGATTGTTGAAAAGAGTGGGGGTGATGTACGTAACGCTATAAATATGCTTCAGACCATTATAGATGCACCAAAACTTCTAGACGAATCAGATTTTATGAAGGATGAAAGTGTGTCAAAAATGGAGGCTGTAATTGCATTAGTAGCAAGTGAAGATAAGAATATGGCCTTAAAAAAATTTTCTCAAATGGATGCAGATATAGAGGAAAAGTTAAAAATAATGTTTTACTCTATTCTAGCATCAAATCTTGATAAAATTACTAGAACTAAAGCGTTAAAGGCAATATCTGATATTGATATTCTAAGGAACAGGATAGAGAAGACACAAGAATGGAGAATGGCAAGATGGTATGACATGTATTTTGTTGAAAAAATCTTTAACCCAGAAATTAGAAAAGGTTTCAGGTATTCAGAGGAAGAACCTCTATGGGAATTAAAGTTAAAATATTGGACTGAATTAAGAATATTTAAGGAAATAAGGGAGAGAGTTAATCAAAGATACCATGTTTCTGTTGGAGAATTTTCTCTCTATTATATACCATGCATAATCGCATTAGCAAAAAAAGATTTTAGCATGATGTCAGAATATCTAAAGTATGTAGGCTTCGGAGACAATTTCCTTTCATATATAGAGAAAAGGGTGAAGGAATAAAATGGAGATTGTTGAAGGAAAGTGGTTCAGATTACCCAGACTTAACACTAACGATTTTAAAACATTAATGTCTTTAGGAGTTAAATATGACAAAAGCAGAGGAATGCTTGTCAGCTACGAAACCAATAAAAAGCTTTTAATAGAATTCCTTGAAACCATTCTAAAAGATCAAATAATTCTTTATAAAGAATGTGCAATTTGCGGGAAAAACATTGAGTGCAGGGATTGCGAGTATAGGATGAAATGCGATTACCATAATGCTTCAGAAAAATGTATTTGTGATAAATGTTTGACAAAGGATGAAAACTATGCACTTTATGTGATGCAGTAAACACTAGCTTGTACAATAGGGTTTTCTTAAAACTACAGCTTTAAGGAAAGCATTTCTTAAGCCATCATAATCTTTGCTTTTCAAATACAGTTTAGCATCAACTTCATTTCCTGAAACCATCAAGCATGGTTTGAATGCACCACTATAAGTTATTCTTAGGCGATTACAATTTGCACAAAATTCTGTATTTTCGATTGGATGAACCACTTCAACCTTTGTTGAATCCAATTCAAATATCTTCCTCTTATGCATGTCATCTCTATAATATACGTTCTTCGCCCTTTTTGAAAGCATTCTTTCAAGTTCATCAAGAGGCTTATGATATTCATCGTAAAGCTTTTGAACAATTCGCACAGGCTCTAGTTCAATTATCTGAAGTATTGCACCAACCTTTGCTGAATATGATATCATATCATCTATTTCATTCTCATTTATTCCTTTCAATAGAACCATGTTTATTTTTACAGGATTTAAGCCTATATCACATGCCTCTTTTATACCATCTAGTACTGGTTCAATATTTCCACCACCAGTTATGTTACTGTATTTTAGACCGTCCAAGGTTGGAAGACTCACATTAACTCTCTTTAATCCTGCAGCTTTCAAGCTAGAGGCATAATTTTTTAGAAAGTGGCCATTTGTAACTAATGAAACTTCCTTTAATCCTGGAGTTGATGATATAGAGTTTACAATTTCTACAATATCATTTCTACATAATGGTTCACCTCCAGTAAGTTTTACTGTTTTAACACCATAGGATGAAGCAAGATCAACTATCGCCTTTATCTCTTCTAATGTCAATTCATCTTGGCCCTTACTAAATCCTTCACCGTGACAGTAAAAGCATTTTAGATTACATTTTGATGTGACTGATATTCTTATATTATAAATTGGTCTGTTATATAGATCCAATAGCATTATTATTCCCTCGCATGCTTCACTATATGTGGAAGTTCGTCACATATTATTTCCATTGCTGTCTCAACAGCGTCAGGGGAACCTGGGAGACAAAAGACAACCCTTCTAGATATAATGCCGGCAGTTGCTCTTGAAATTATAGCTGCACCTTTAGCTTTTTGAAAACTTCTTAGCCTAAACATTTCTCCAAACCCTGGCATAAATTTATTAAATAATGGAGAAAGAGCTTCAACTGTTACATCAGAGGACGTTATTCCAGTACCACCGGTCAAAATTATAACGTCACAATTTTCTTCATAAATGGACCTAAGCGTTTCCTTCCTTATCATTTCGATATCATCAGGAACAATTTTCCTCGACTTTATCTGATAGCCTCTTTCAATTAACATTTGAACAATTTTAAGCCCCGAAAGGTCGTCTACTTTATGGCCACGAGATGCCTCTTCAAACCTAGATGAACTTACAGTTATCACAGAACATGATATTTCAGTCGGAGTAGAAAGCCTATGGGATTCATAACTTTTCAATCATACTTCACCTTTTTTACGACCCTAACATCTTGAATTCTTGTAAACGGATAGTTTCCTGATGAATCCTTTTCATATTTTTTAACTAAGTCCCATATATTTAAAAGAGCATTTAGAACCCCTGAAAGAGCATCCATTTCCACACCCGTTTTCGATGAAGCTTTAACTTTAACCCGAACTTTTATATATGTGTCACCAATTTCAAATTCAGGTCTAACACTCTCTATTGGTATGGGATGACAGAAAGGTACAAGTTCAGGAGTCTTTTTAACCGCATTCAGAGCACATACTGATGAAATTTGTAAAACATCACCTTTTTCAATCTTATTCTCTTTTATCAGTTTTATTGTTTCCGGCTTCAAAATTATTACACCCTCAGCTAAGGCCTCTCTTTCAACAACAGGTTTTTTAGAAATGTCTACCATACCCAATTTTGGGCACACTCCATTTAAAGGTTAATAATAACAGTATAAAAGGGATTCTTTACACGATATGCCGTTAGCCGCTTAATTGAGTTTCTAAAAATCTTTAGAACATATAAATGGTGCAGTACTGTTTCATGCCAAAATTTTTAAGCAAAAAATTTATAATATGGTAAGCAATCCAAGTTATGTGCTTAACAGTACACCTAGACAACTTATAATGGTCTAGGGTGGTTGGCATGAAACCCAAAATATTGTTAATAAATGCATCACCTAGAGCCAATGGTCAGTCTCAAAAGTTACTGTTAGCAGCTAACCGTGGTGTTATAGATGCGAGAGGAGAATCAGAAATAGTGCACCTTTATGAACACAATATTAAGCCTTGCATAGGTTGTGTGTCCAATAGTACAAGAGAATGCAAATTCCCATGCTTGATTGAAGATGATGACTTTAATAAACTCGGAGAAAAAATTCTCAGTGCACAAGGGTTCATTATAGCTACACCATTATACTGGTACATGGTTAGTGGACAATTAAAGAACTTAATTGATAGACTAACAAGTATGGAAAACATGATATTTCATATTAAAAAAAGTTTATTGGATGGAAAGGTTGCTGGATTTATAGCAGTAGGAAATGATTCGGGGTCTATAATGGCAATCTCATACTTAATGGTTACATTTAATAGCATGGGAGTACATATTCCACCTTGGGCCCTTTCATACCACCATAGTAAAAAGGACGTATTAGATAATAGGGAGGCAATTCTAAGCGCATATAATGTAGGATATAACGTTGTAAAAGCTGCTAGACGAATTTATGATATAACAAAATGGTATAAGGTTAATGTTAACATAGAGAAGATGGTAAATAGTATTGAGAAGACATGCGAGAGAAGGAAGGAAATCGTTACCAGTGTAAAGGTGGCTTCTAACAGGAAACTCATGTACTAATACTTAAATTCAATCACAATATTGAATTTAACACTTCAAGCTCAAATTTTGTGTTAGAACATCCGTTTCTAATTAAAGGTATACCTTGTCCCGGAATACCGAATCTTTCCAAAACTAAGGCAGCTAGCTTTAATTCTTGACTACAGGCAACACCAACCACACCTTCGTATCCTCTTTCCTTAAGTATTTTCGGCAAACACGAACCACCTGGGACAACAAAAACATCATATCCTCTTTCTCTTGCGATTTTAGATGATTGATTAACAATGCAGTCTTCAGAACATGCTTGGCAAATATATGTAGGCACTTTTGGGTCAAATATAGCTTTGCATCGATTGTCCATATATTTTCTTGCACAATGTGGCAAAAATAGTGCACGCTTATTTGTTGATTCAAATGACGACTTATTTTGAATATTTTTTACGTAAACTGTTAGTAAGTCTTCTACAAGAGAAATTGCTTCAGATAAATCAACACCTATAATTTCATTTAACCTAAATTTTTTTACTAAATTTTTTGCCCTTAATCCAATCTTTCCATAAGTATTTGCCTTATATGCAACAACCAATAATTCTTTAAAAAAATTTTTTGATATTGATGTCAAGTCAAAATTGAACTTATAAGGCATACGCATATTAACCAAATTGATGTATATAAGAATTATAGTATCCCATCCTTTTTCTTTCAAAAATGCTTCTATAACACAATATTAGACTCCCGCAGTAAAATAGAGAGATGCGGCGTCCGGGATTCGAACCCGGGATATCCAGCTTGGGGGGCTGGCATCTTAGACCACTAGATCAACGCCGCAAATTTCTGTTTACCCTTAATTTATTCAGGTAACTTAAATATAATTTTTTCTTTTTCAAAGATCATTTCGTACGTATCATTAACGTTCATAGGTATTCCAAGCTGATCAAATTCTTTTTCTGTTAGAAAAAGAATTACTTTGGGATAATTTATTTCTTTTGGAACAGGAGGGAAAAGGCCCATTGATTGTATCTGTGTAATAATTGATTGCGCCATACGTGCAGCTTCATCACCATATTGGTGTGAAATAAATGGTTGACTTTTTACTTCAACTAATTCAATTTGCTTGCCAGGCTCTCCAGTATCTGGTGCTGTATAACTAGTTATCCTAAACACTTTAACTAATACCATTTGCTACCCCCACATCTATGGTATGGGGGGAAATAAAAATTAATTTATACCGTCTGGTAGCCTTTTGCCGTTGAAGATACTGGTAAGACCCCTTTGTGCAGAAAGTATGGGTGTAAGGTCTACTGCAACATATGTTGAAACACCTGATCTAAAAATTCTTATTGATGCAGGGGCAGCATTAGCGCCAAGATTCGGCCGTTTACCACATCCTTTAGAATATCAAGCCTTAGAAAAAGCTAGAAAAGTGATCAAGGAGCATGCTGAACGTTCTGAAGCAATTATAGTTTCACATTATCACTTCGACCATTTTTCACCATTTTTTGAAGACACTGATACTTTATGGACATGGAGCGATCAAAGTGTTGCAAGGGAAATTTATTCTGATAAGATAGTATATTTTAAAGATTTTGATAGAGATATTAATTTTAGCCAAAAAATAAGGGGGCAATTATTTAATAAGGCTGTTAAAAATGTTGCAAAAAAGGTTATTAAAGCAGATAGCCAGTGTTTCTATTTTGGTGGGACAACACTAAAGTTTAGTAGGCCATTATTCCATGGGGAAGAAAACAGTAAACTTGGATATGTTTTAGCCACCATTGTAAGAAGCCCTGGGTTGACCTTTTTGCATGCATCTGATGTTCAGGGGGCGATCTCAGAACAGGCAATCAACACTATTTTAGATGAAAGTCCTGATATATTAGTTATTGGAGGACCGCCGACATATCTTAATAGTTTTGAAGAAAAAAACTATTTTATTGCAAAAAATAATCTCTCTAAACTCGTTGAAAAAACAAAGTTAATGATATTGGACCACCACATTTTAAGAGATGATAGAGCAGTTGCTTTTATTGAAGAGTTGAGAGATAAAGCGATGGTATTCAATAATCAAGTAAAGACTTTTGCAGAATTTCAAGGAAAGAGTAACCAACTACTTGAGGCAAGACGGGTGGAATTATATCGTGAATTTGAGCCTAGTGAAGAATTTATTAGATGGGCTAACTTGCCTATTGCTCTTCGGAGGAAGAAGTTTCCGCCTCTTTGAGAAGCATGTTTTTTATTTGTTCTTGAGTTAATATTCCAGAATCTATCAAATTGGCTATTGAATTTGCTGAGGCAGTGCCAGTCAGTTTTCCTATTTTGCCACTAATTTGTCTCCATTTTAATTTCGTGTTACCACTCTTAGACACATATATTATTCCTAGAACATCCTTCGCGTTTACGAAAGTTATATCATACTTTTTTGTAAGAGTTACCTTATCAACTGCTTCTATGTATATTGCACCCGGACCTGTTTCCTTTTCTGGAAAAATATCAGGGTTTTTTAAATAACTTTTTGGCATAAAAGAGCGACATGTACTATTTATTAGGAATGTTCTCATCTTATTCAAATGTACTGTCAAGTTTATTTCTACCATGCTGCTCCCTAGGTAATATTTTAACAATAAGGTCTATAAATTGGTTTTTAAATATATTTTGTTGGGCGATGAAGAAAGAAGGCCTCGAAATAATTATGTGATAGATCTTGAGTTCAGAGCCCTAATTTTATTTTCGTTCACCTCTCTCTATCATTTATATAATTAAACTAAAGTTATAGTTAAATAATCGTTTAAATTATCTTTATGCAAAGATGATAGAAGAATATCGGATATTCAAGGATGAAAGTAAACTTTCTCCAGAATATATTCCTAAAAGGATACCGCATAGAGAAAATGAACTAAATAAGTTGAAAAGCTTTTTTAGAATGATTTTAAAGGATCCTAAAAGAAACAGCCAACAAGTTTTTATAGTAGGGCCTGTCGGAAGTGGAAAGACGCTTATATCTAAAAAATTTATTCAACATGTAGAAAGTCAGTATATCTTAAATGATGTTAGATTAAAAACTTACTATACTAACTGTAGGGTTAACAGGGTCTTTGGAAGCATATTGAATAGTATCCTTTCTTCTATAGGGCACTCTTTCCCAAACCGAGGCTTTTCCTTAGATGAAATTGTGCAATATTTTATATCAAAATTGAGTGAAGAAAAGGTGCATGTGATAGTGATTTTTGATGAATTTGATGCCCTTGTCTCACATGAGGGTATAGAGCCACTTTATGTTATAACGAGGATAAGGGAGATGGTGATTGATAGACAAATATTATCTTCTATTATTATAAGCAAGTCTTTTTCATACTTGGATAAAGCGGACCCTAGTATCTTAAGTTCTATCCAAAAAAATATAATTAAGCTTGAATCATATAATGAGTCTCAGCTTAAGGATATATTATATGATCGTGTACTAATAGCTTTTGAAGATGATACAGTAGAAAACGAAACCTTAGATTTGATTTCTAAACTTGCATCAAAGTATGGAGATGCAAGATATGCTATAGAGCTTCTTCAACTTTCAGGGAGAATTGCAGAGTTCAGGGGAGAAAGAAAGGTTAGGCCAGAACATGTGAGGGAAGCAAAATTACAGTTACCTCCTCAGATAAGAAAAGAGGAATTGAATTATTTGGATGAACATGAAAAAATAATTCTTCTTTCTTTAGCAAAGCTTTTGAAAGAACAGTTAGAGGACCAAATTACTTTAAAGATTTTAGAGGAAGAATATAAGATCATGTGTAAAAAATATGGCAAGGAGGCTTTAAAGCATACACAATTCTGGTTAAGAGTGAAAAATTTGGCTCAAAAAGAATTTATAGATTCAAAAGTTTCGCAGGTAGATCCCAGAGGAAGAACAACTGTAATTAGTTTATTGAATATTCCAGCCGAACAACTTTATAATGAAATAAAAGAGAGACTAGGATATGGATAAGGATTTTACATTTTTCGACAGTAAAGGTAAATTTAAAATTTTAAGAATTTTATTAAAAGAAAATGAAATAAACATTTCAGCATTACTTAAAAGAACAAAAATTTCATATAAGTTTATTGAAAGGTACTTAACTGAACTTGAAAGTGAGGGTTTAATTAAGCAAAAGAGGTTTGGTAAAATAAGAATTATAAGTCTAGAAGATAATAGAGTTACACGTATACTCAAAGATTTTTTCACTGAATTGGAAGATATTGAAGAAGAAAATTATATCAAAGGATATATTTGACCTATTCTTTGTCAATGAATTCCTCAGGTGATGGTGGAGATTCACTTAATCCTTTCCTCTTTCTAATTGATGCAATTAGTTGTGGTAAGAGATTTGATGGAACAGGACTCCATTCTTTAAAGTGTGTATTCCACATAGCTTTGCCAGCGGTTGCACCACGCATAGCCTCACTCAAATCAAATGTTTCCGCGGCAGGTATAACACCTTCTATGATTGTTAAGACACCCTTTTGTTCTACATTAAGCATTTTTCCTCTCCTTGCAGAAATTACACCTGCTATTGCGCCAATTAAGTCAGTATTCGCTTTAACTTCTATACCTAAAACAGGTTCCAGTAATGTTGGATTAGCTAGAAGCATGGCACCTAATATTGCACGCCTAGATGCTGGTAAAAGTTGGGCATAAGTTCTATGGG
The DNA here is from genome assembly GCA_014361085.1 of Nitrososphaeria archaeon. GTDB lineage: Archaea > Thermoproteota > Nitrososphaeria > JACIWG01 > JACIWG01 > JACIWG01. Next base: position 1,272 of record JACIWG010000032.1, on the reverse strand, counting down.
CAGGATCTTCATGGAATTCGGCATGATGTAGAACTACTTTAACACCTCTACATGGTTCCTGTGCTAAGGGACCATTTTCCATTACATCAAAGAAGCCGACTCTTATTGAATCAATAGATTCCTGCATAAATTGGACACCTTTTGTTGCATCAACAAATAGGTTACCTCTTGGATCAATAGCGACCACATTTCTAGCTTCATCTGCATCCCATCCATGGTCTCTTAGTATTTTTGCAATCGTCTTTCTGTCAAGTTGATCATTAATAGTATTATTCCTTATTAATTCAATAACTTCAGCAGATAATGGTTCCACTCGCATAAAAATACGATTATGTTTGTTTGGAGATTTTGCCATAACAGGCCCAGCTGAAGCCCTTATAGTTTCACGATAGTTAATTAATGGAGGGGTAGTTATTATTTCTAAACCAGTCTGAGTGATAAGCGTTGTCGCTATTTCTAAATGTAGCACACCCATACCTGACATTAGCATTTCCCCAGTCTCTTCATTTATTTTGATTACAAGATTGGGATCTTCTATTGACAATTTTCTCAATGTTTCAATAAGTTTAGGTAAGTCTCTTGGATACTTTGGTTCTACAGCAATAGTCACTACAGGTTCAGATACATATCTTATCTGTTCAAATGGCGTTATATCCTTTATTGAAGATACTGTTTCGCCTGCCCTCGCAGCATCTAGTCCTAGCAGAGCAGGTATATTGCCTGCTGTAAGAACACCAACAATTTCTCTGAATGGGCCCATGAACATGCTTACAGATTGCACGCGAGCCTGTGTTTTTGCATTATGCAGGTAAAGTATGTCACCATCATGAACAGTTCCAGAAAAGAGACGGCCTACAGCAACAACACCCGCTTGAGGATCAACGACCACGTTTGTCACCATCATTACAACAGGGCCTTTTTCATCACAGTTTAAGAGAGCTTGGCCTACTTCTGAATTTAGGTCACCCTTCCATATCTTTGGAATACGGTATCTTTGCGCAACATGAGGGGGAGGATGATGCCTTATTACCATTGAAAGTATAGCATCATGTAATGGAAAGTTTTCGGCGAGAATCTTAATGTTACCTGCCTCATATGCCTTGTATATGTCACTAAATCGGACACCCTTCTTTTGTGCAATCATAAAATTGAAGCCCCAACGGTCCTTTGCTGAACCAAATGCAACGCTACTATCTTGTATACTAACTTTCCATTTTGACTTAAATTCTGGCTCAGCATATATGTCTATTAAATTATTAAATTCATTAACTA